>NZ_VFTL01000029.1:0-95808 GCF_006439385.1 Mesorhizobium sp. B3-1-7 | reverse complement strand
ACTGCAAGACACTACCTTGCAATCGTAACCCTAGCCGCAACCATATTATGGCTCAGATAACTGTCCACACTTCCTAGGGCTGAGCTTCGATCACTGCGTCGTCACCTCGCTGCCGGTCTCGCTGGGCCTGCAGCTCGGTACCACGATCGGCGTCGGCGACGGCCAGTCGCTGCAGGCCTGGGGCCGCGCGGCCTGGGTGCATGAGTTCGAGCCGGACCGCTCGGTGAAGCCAAGCTTCCAGGCGGCTCCGGGCACCTCCTTCGTCATCGAGGGCGCCTCGGCCGCCGAGGACACGGTTGTGGTCAATGCCGGGCTGAAGATGGACTGGAGCTCAAACACCTCGATGTTCGCCGCCTCCGACGGCAAGTTCGGTGACGGCTTGCAGAGCTATGGCGGCGATGTCGGTCTCAAGGTGAACTGGTAGAGGGACTGGCGACCAACCTCGACCGAGGATCGCGCCCCGATCCTGCGAAGCTCGAACCGCGAAGCAAGGGTGGCGGAGGGAGTGGGATTCGAACCCACGGTGAACTTGCGCCCACGCCGGTTTTCAAGACCGGTGCCTTAAACCGCTCGGCCATCCCTCCATCGTGATCTTCACGAGGCGCTTCGTCCTGTTGGTGCCAAAGGCCGTGCCGACAGGATCGAGAGCGCCCATGCTCTAGTGCGACGCGCAAAGACCTGTCAATCGCAGGAACGGCTCAATCCATTGTTTTGCGGAGCCGGGGACAGCCGGTTCGTTGCATTGACAGTGCCGTCAAGAGCCTGTCAATCTCAATCTGTTAATATTTCAAACAGGGGGCAATCCATGAAGAAAACCTACGAGAAACCCGTGCTGACAAGCGTGGCATGCTGTCTCGTGCGACGGCCCAGCAGGTGCCGTCCGATGCGCGGGCGGATTAGCGGACAACCTTTACTCTTATTTGGATTTGAAGCCGTCGATCTTGTGGGCCCACGTTGTTGGCAGCAGGGCATTCTCGAAGAGTGCGGATTTTCCGAGCGTGGTGGTATCGCCTCGCGCCATAATCTCGCCCTGTTGCGGCCATAATCGATTAACATCGTGATAAGCAATTCCTGTGCAAAAGGGATTGGGGATCAAGGTGTTGGCCTGGCGGGCGACTTCTGGCCCCGACGGTTGGCAGCACGGTAGGGGACAATCGAAAACATGCAGATTTCGGCGCGCCCGCGTCTTCGTCGCGCTTCTGCTTTCGCCCTGTGCGCCCTTTCGGGCCTGCTTTTGGCTGCCTGCGCCTCGCAGCCCGAACCCAAAGGGATGGTCTACAAGAAGGCCCGCTCCAAGGAATATTTCGCCGAATCCGAATATGGCGTGAAAGCGAGCCCGCGTGTCCAGTTCATGCGGCGCGGCGGCGGCCGCGACCAGCTCGGCAAGCCCTACCAGGTGCGCGGCAAGTGGTACTATCCCAAGGAAGACAAGGGTTACGCCAAGGTCGGGCTTGCTTCCTGGTATGGCGATGCGTTCCACGGCCGTCTGACCGCCAATGGCGAAATCTATGACATGACGCATCTGACGGCGGCGCATCCGACGATGCCGCTGCCGAGCTATGCCCGCGTCACCAATC
Organism: Mesorhizobium sp. B3-1-7; assembly: GCF_006439385.1. Classification (NCBI taxonomy): domain Bacteria; kingdom Pseudomonadati; phylum Pseudomonadota; class Alphaproteobacteria; order Hyphomicrobiales; family Phyllobacteriaceae; genus Mesorhizobium; species Mesorhizobium sp. B3-1-7. The sequence continues at coordinate 94,231 of NZ_VFTL01000029.1, read as the reverse complement.
TGGAGACCGGCAGCTCGGTGATCGTGCGCGTCAACGATCGCGGCCCCTATCACGAAGGCCGCATCATCGACGTCTCCGAACGCGCGGCGCAGATGCTCGACTATGCCAAGGTCGGCACGGCCAGGGTCAAAGTCGAATATGTCGGCCGTGCGCCGCTCGACGGCGACGACGACCGGTATCTGGTGGCTTCCTACCACCCCGGCAACAACCGGCCGGATCCTTCGGACGGCCTGCCGACCGGCGTGATGGTGGCCATGAACGGCCCATCGCCGAGCCTGCCGGTGGGCGCGCCGCCGGCCGCCGTGCCGTTCCCTGGCCAATTGACCAATTCGGGCGAGGCCTTTGCCGCGCAACCGGGCCTGTCGGAGCAGCCGGCCGTGCAGCCGGCTGCATTCTCGGTGCAGGGCGCCAGCGATGTCGTGCTGCCGGATTTCGGGCCGATCGTACCGGAACGGCCGGATCTTACGCTCCCGTCAAACTCGCCCTTCGCCATGGCTTCGCTGTCTTACGCGGACGAACGGGTAAAGCGCGCCGATGTCTTTGCGGCGCTCGATGCCGGCGGCATGTCGCCGGCCGATGTCCTGCAGTCGTGGCGGAAATCGATCCGTCAGGAACAGACGCCCGCATCCGACTACGTCGCCGCCGGCTCCTTCGACGGGGCCGCGGAGGCAAAGCGCGTGGCCGCGGCGCTCGAGCCGTTCGGCCGGGCCGAGATCCAGCGCACCGAACTCGACGGCAATGACTGGTATGCGGTCAACGTCTACCCGGACGGCCATGGCAGCATCGACGACCTGCTTCAGGCAGCCTGGTCGCATGGCGCGCCGGATGCGCTGGCTGTGCGTAACTGATCAAATTCGCGCGGCCCGTTGATCCGGTCGAAACAATCCTGATAGCTTGGCCGCGGGGTAGTTTTGCGCAATTCCGGGTGGCTCCACGCTTTCCGGTATTGCCCAGATTGGGTCGACATTTCATGCAATTGTGCCTTTTTCCACCTTTCGCCAGCCTTCTGGGATTGGTGCTGGCGCTGCTTTGCTCCGCCCCGGCCAGCGCGCAGCTTTTCGAGACCAAGGCGACGCAAGCGTTCATGATCGATGCCGACACCGGCACCGTGCTCTTCGCCAAGGACCCCGACAAGCCGATCCCGCCGGCCTCGATGGCCAAGCTGATGACGATGGAAATGGTCTTCAACGCCATCAAGTCGAAGCGGATCACGCTCGACGACACTTTCGTCGTCAGCGAAAACGCCTGGCGCACCGGCGGCGCGCCATCCGGGACCTCGACCATGTTCGCCAAGCTCAAATCCGCGGTCCGCGTCGAGGATTTGATCCAGGGCGTCACCGTGCAGGCGGCCAATGACGGCTGTATCGTGCTCGCCGAGGGCATGGCGGGCTCGGAAGCGAATTTCGCCGCCCAGATGACCGATCGCGCCCGTCAGCTCGGCCTCTCGAAATCCACCTTCGTCAATTCGACCGGGCTGCCGGCGGACGGCCAGCAGACGACGGTGCGGGAACTGACGATGCTGGCGCTGCATCTGTGGCGCGACTATCCGGAATTCTTCCACTATTACGGCCAGCCGGACTTCACCTGGAACAAGATATCGCAGAGGAACCGCAATCCGCTGATCGCCATGGGCATCGAAGCCGATGGCTTCGTGGCCGGCGCCAGCGAGCAGGCGGGCTTCGGCCTGGTCGGCACCGTCAGCCACAACGGCACGCGCGTGATCGCCGCTCTCAGCGGACTGGCAAATGACCGGGAACGCTCCGAAGAGGCGCGCAAGCTGCTCGACTGGGGCTCGCGGTCATTCCAGAAGACCGAGATCTTCGCCAAGGACGAGGTGGTCGGCGAAGCAGAGGTTTTCGGCGGTACCAAGTCTGGCCTCGCCTTGAAAGCGAAAGGTCCGGTAGACATCTTTCTGCCGATAGCCAACCGCGACAAGCTGACCGCCAGGATCGTCTACCAGGGTCCGGTGTCGGCGCCGATCGAGGAAGGGCAACCGGTCGGGGAACTGCGCGTTTGGATAGGCGACACGCTGAGCCAGCAGACGCCGCTTTATGCCGCCGAGTCGGTGAAGGTGGGTACGCTGCCGCAGCGCGCGCTTGACGCGGCCAAGGAACTCGCTGTCGGCTGGCTGCGTCAGAAACATTTGTGATCGGGCAAGTTCGTGGACCTTTTGTCGGACGAGAGCTATGACAGCGGCCAGCACGGGCAAAGGCAGTCTCGATTGGCGAGCGGATTTTTCATCACCTTCGAGGGCGGCGAAGGAGCAGGCAAGTCGACGCAGATCGAGCGGCTGGCGCGGCGCATGCGCGCCAAGAAATACGAGGTGCTGGTCAGCCGCGAACCGGGTGGATCGCCCGGCGCCGAGGCCGTAAGGCATGTGCTCCTGTCCGGGGCGGCCGAGCCGTTCGGCCCGAAGATGGAGGCAATCCTGTTCGCCGCCGCGCGCTCCGACCATGTCGAGCAGGTCATCCGGCCGGCGGTCGAGCGCGGCTCGATCGTGCTGTGCGACCGTTTCATCGATTCCTCGCGCGTCTACCAGGGCGTCACGGGCGGCCTCGATGCCGATTTCATGAAGGCGCTGGAGGCAGTGGCCATCAACGGCATGATGCCGGACATGACGCTGATCTTCGACATCGATCCCGCTGAAGGCCTGAAGCGGGCCGCCGCGCGGCGCGGCGCCGGGGACGCCGCCGACCGCTTCGAGAAGGAGACCTTGGCCATCCACCGGCGACGGCGCGAGGCTTTCCTTGCCATCGCCGCGGCGGAGCCGGAGCGCTGCATCGTCGTCGACGCTTCCGCCGATCCCGATACGGTGGAGGATGTCGTCACCGCCGCCGTCTTCGCGGCGCTGGAAGAACGGATGCCGGCGCAAAGGATTGAGACGGCGCCTGCATGATCTTCGAACGCATCGCCCCCGAGCAGCATGACACGCTGGACGGCGTGCCTGAGCCGGCTGAAACGCCGCGGCTGATCGGCCACGCGACGGCGGCAGGGATGCTTGCCGGCGCCTACCGCGCCGGCAAGCTGCCGCATGCGCTGATTTTCGCCGGGCCGCAAGGCATCGGCAAGGCGACGCTGGCGTTCCACATGGCGCACCATCTTCTGAGATATCCGGATTTCAAGACGGCGCCCGACGCGCTCGCCGTTCCCGATCCGGCCTCCTCGCTGTTTCGCCAGATTGCCACCGGCGCGCATCCTTCGGTGCTGCATCTCACCCGTCCGGCCAATGACAAGACCAAGAGCTTCAAGACGGTGCTGACCGTCGACGAGATCCGCAAGGTCAGCCGCTTCCTGTCGATGACCTCGCATGACGGCAGCTACCGCGTCGTCATCGTCGATCCGGCCGACGACATGAACATCAACGCCGCCAATGCCTTGCTCAAGAATCTCGAAGAGCCGCCGGCTCGCACCCTGTTCATTCTGGTGGTGCACGCACCGGGCAGCCTGTTGCCGACGATCCGCTCGCGCTGCCAGATGGTGCGGCTCGCGCCTCTGGCCGCCAACGAGCTGATGGCGGTGCTGGAAAATGTCGAGCCGCCGCCGCCGGACGATCCGGCCGCGCGCGCAGCACTTGCCGAGCGGGCAGGGGGCAGCGCCCGCAACGCGATCCTGCTCACCCAATATGGCGGGCTGGAAATCGCCGGCGCGCTCGACGCACTGGTGGCGGCCAGGAAGCCCGACATTGCCGGCGCCCACCGCCTTGCCGAGGCCGTGGCGGGACGCGATCAGGCGATCCAGTTCGACATCTTCAACCGCCGCGCGCTCGACCTGCTTTCGGCCGCTGCCAGCGAAGCGGCGCTGGCCGGCGACCTCGACAGTGCCAAATCGCTGTCCGAGGCTTGGCACGAAGCGCTGAACACGATATCTGAGGCCGAGACCTACAACCTCGACAAGAAGCAGCACGCCCTGGCCATGATCGACCGCCTGAATTCTGCGATGCGAATGTGAATGCGCCTTGTCCTCGGGATGGCAATCGCCGTCTCGATGAGATATCCACCGCCACACTTCCCATTCAGACATTCATGGCGATTTCATCCATGGCACGCGAAAAATTCTATCTGACCACCCCGATCTTTTATCCGAATGGCAAGCCGCATATCGGCCATGCCTATACGGTCATTGCCAGCGATGCGCTGGCCCGCTTCCAGCGGCTGGACGGCAAGGACGTGTTCTTTCTCACGGGCACTGACGAGCATGGTCTCAAGATGCAGCAGACGGCCGAGAAGGAAGGCATCACGCCCTTAGAGCTTGCCGACCGCAATTCAGCAATCTTCCGCTCGATGACCGAGACCCTCGGCGCCTCAAATGACGAATTCATCCGCACGACCGAACCACGCCATTACGCATCCTGCCAGGCGATCTGGAAGGCGATGGCCGCGAATGGCGACATCTATCTGGACCGCTACAGCGGCTGGTATTCGGTGCGGCAGGAGGCCTATTTCGACGAGAGCGAAACCACGCTCGGCGAGGATGGCGTGCGCCGCGAACCGCTTGGGTCGCCAGTCGAATGGAACGAGGAGGAAAGCTATTTCTTCCGGCTGGCCGCCTATCAGGACAAGTTGCTGGCGCTGTATGAAAGTCAGCCGGACTTCGTCGGTCCGGCGGAGCGCCGCAACGAGGTGATGAGCTTCGTCAAATCCGGCCTGAAGGATCTGTCGATCTCACGAACCACCTTCAAGTGGGGCGTTCCGGTGCCCGGCGACGACAAGCATGTGATGTATGTGTGGGTCGATGCATTGACCAACTACATCACCGCCGCCGGCTATCCCGATACCAAGTCCCAGAAATGGAGCTTTTGGCCGGCCACGCATGTCATCGGCAAGGATATCGTGCGCTTCCATGCCGTTTACTGGCCGGCTTTCCTGATGTCGGCGGGGATCGAGCTGCCGAAACGGGTCTTTGCCCACGGTTTCCTGTTCAACCGCGGCGAGAAGATGTCGAAGTCGGTCGGCAATGTCGTCGACCCGTTCGCCATGGTCGAACATTACGGTCTCGACCGCGTGCGCTACTTCTTCCTGCGCGAGGTGCCGTTCGGCCAGGACGGCAGTTACAGCCATGAAGCGATCGTCAACCGCACCAATGCCGATCTCGCCAACGGCCTCGGCAATCTGGCGCAGCGGTCGCTGTCGATGATCGCCAAGAACTGTGGCGGCAAGGTGCCGGCGCGCGGCGACCTTACCGAGGCCGACACGGCGATCCTCGACCAGGCGATCGAAGCGTTGGCGGTTTCGCGTCGGGCGATGGCGGAGCAGGGCATCCACCTGGCGCTGGCGGCGATCTTCGGCGTTGTTGCCGAAGCCGATCGCTATTTCGCTTCGCAGGAGCCCTGGGCGCTCAAGAAGACCGACCCGGAGCGCATGGAAACCGTCTTGTGGGCAACGGCCGAACTGGTGCGGCGTGTGGCACTGCTTTGCCAGCCCTTCGTTCCCGGATCGGCCGCGAAACTGCTCGACCTGTTGGCCGTGCCCGCGGACAAACGCGCTTTCGAGCATGTCCACGCCGACCACGCGCTGGTGCCCGGCGCGGCATTGCCGGCGCCGGAGGGCGTGTTTCCGCGCTATGTCGAGCAGGACGGCAACAACTGATGCTGGTCGACAGCCATTGCCATCTCGACTTTCCGGACTTCGCCGAGGAGCGGGCGGCTATCGTCGCCCGCGCCCTCGCCGCCGGCATCGGTCGCATGGTGACGATCTCGACGCGCGTGAGGCGCTTTCAGCAAATCCTTGAAATCGCTGAAACTTTCAATGAGGTCTATTGCTCGGTCGGCACTCATCCGCACAATGCCGCGGAAGAGCTGGACGTCACCGCCGACGAGCTGGTGCGGCTTTCCGACCATCCCAAAGTGGTGGCGATCGGCGAAGCCGGGCTCGACTACTATTATGACAATGCGCCGCGCGATGCGCAGGCGCAAGGCTTTCGCACCCATATCGCGGCCGCGCGCCGGACCGGCCTGCCGCTGGTCATCCATTCGCGCGATGCCGACGACGACATGGCGGCGATCCTCGAGGACGAAACAGGGAAGGGCGCTTTCCCCTTCATTCTGCACTGTTTTTCGTCCGGACGCAGGCTGGCCGAAGTCGGCGTGGCGCTGGGCGGCTATGTCTCCTTTTCCGGCATCCTGACCTTCAAGAATTCCACCGAATTGCGCGCCATCGCCGCCGACGTCCCGCGCGACCGGCTGCTGGTCGAAACCGACGCACCCTACCTTGCGCCGGTCCCGCATCGCGGCAAACGCAACGAGCCGGCCTATGTGGCGAACACGGCCAAGGTGCTCGCCGAGACCATCGGCGTCAGCGAGGCCGAGATCGCCGATATCACCACCGGGAACTTCTTCAGGCTGTTCACCAAGATGCCGCGTCCCGAAACGGCTGCGGGCTGAGGCATGAGCGACCGGCTGCGCTTTACCATTCTTGGCTGCGGCTCATCGCCCGGCACGCCGCGCATCACCGGCGATTGGGGCAATTGCGACCCCAAGAACCCGAAGAACCGGCGCATGCGCACGGCCGCGCTGGTCGAGCGGATTGCCGCCAATGGCGCGCGCACCACGGTCGTCATCGACACCGGGCCGGATTTCCGCGAGCAGATGCTGCTGGCCTCGGTCAAGCGCATCGACGCGGTCGTCTACACGCATCCGCATGCCGACCACATCCACGGCATCGACGATCTGCGCGGCTATGTGCTCGAGCAACGCCATCGCATCGACATCCATGCCGACGAGCCGACCATGCTGCGGCTGCGCCAGGCATTCCGCTATTGCTTCGAGACGCCATCCGGCAGCTCTTATCCGCCGATCGTCGAGGCTCACATCATCGATCACGCGAGGCCGGTCGTGATCGAAGGCGAGGGCGGCGCCCTCACCTTAGAGCCGCTGCCGCAGTTTCATGGCGATATCATCTCGCTCGGCTTCCGCATCGGCGGGCTTGCCTATTGCCCCGATATCAGCGGCTTCCCGGACGCCACCATCGAGCGTTTGCGCGGCCTCGACATGCTGGTGATCGACGCGCTGCAGTACAACACCCATCCCAGCCATCTGTCGCTCGGCCAGGCGCTGGAGTGGATCGAGAAGCTGGCGCCGAAGAACGCCGTGCTGACCCATATGCATGTGCCGCTCGACTACGCCGCCGTGATGGCCGAAACGCCGGATCACGTGGTGCCGGCATATGACGGCATGGTGATCGAAATTCCTTACGAGTCAGAACGATAGCGTCAGCTGCTCAGTTTGTGTTGCAGTTCGTCTGTCGAACATTCGGTCGAGATCTCGAAGTCGTGAAGCGTTGCAGGGAGTAATCCGCGGAGTTCGTCGCCAGTAGCGAAAGCCGCAGCAATTCCTGGGTATGCGCCCGACCTGTTAGTTCCATAATATATCTTATGCGACTTTCCGGTGTGGCCACAGAGATGTCGAAAGCGCTGCGTCATACAGCCCTGCTCGCCAGCCGCACGGAGCTGTTGCGCATTAACGGGTACGAACAGGAGTCGTCCCTCATTGCGGCAGCAAGTGCTCGGAACTCAACCGCCGAACCTCGCGTTGGCCTGGTGAGCGGTTTGAGGACCTTTGCATGCGTTCACGGCTTGAGTTGGCGAGCGGCACGGAATTGTCTTTCCTCACGGCTGGAGAGCCCTCCAAACCGGCTCTTCTGCTTCTTCACGGTTTTCCGAGTTCCTCCAGGACCTTTCGCCACGTTATTCCCGCATTGTCGAAGGTGGCTTATGTGGTTGCTCCCGACATGCCTGGGTTCGGCATGTCCGATGCTCTGCCCGAGCCGGCTTTTGATGGTTTTGCCGATGCGATCTCGGAGTTGCTCGGCCACCTCTCGGTCGGCTCGCGCTACATCTACCTGCATGACTTTGGCGCGCCGGTCGGCCTGCGGATAGCCATGCAGGCTCCCGATGCGGTGTTGGGCTTGATCATCCAGAACGCCAACGCGCATCGGAGCGGAATGGGGCCACCATGGAAGGCGACGCAGGACTTTTGGGCCAATCCGAACCGCGACAATGAAGCGAAAGCCACCGCGCATCTGACCTTCGAGGGCACGCGCGATCAGTATGTGGCAGGTGTTCCCGACGATGTGGCCGCACAAATTCCGCAGGAGAACTGGGAGGAAGACTGGCGCGTGATGCAGCGCCCCGGAGGCATCGAGACGCAGCGCGCGCTTATTGCGGACTATGGCAACTACGTCGCTGGTTTCGACGCGATTGCCGACTATCTGCAGCGCCGGCAGCCTCGCGCCCTGATGCTGTGGGGTCGGCATGACACGTTCTTTGACCTGGCAGAGACGCTATCATGGATGCAGGCCCTGCCGAGGATGGAAGCACACATTCTCGACGGGCCTCATTTCCTGCTGGAAACGCATGCCAACCAAGCTGCGTCGTTGATGGTCGACTTCCTGGAACGGCAATAGAACAGTCCTTGAGGTCTGGCCGGCCCGAACGCGGCCGACGCCTGGGCTACATTGTCCGGCATCAATGTTCTGGCCCCTGCCTGTCGGCCATTTCCGCTCGGCACCGTCTCGCTTGCCTGGCGCTACGGCAGCCGCTTCGTCACGCCCCGCGAGGTTCACGCCCAGGGCGTCGAAGCCGCTTTGCGGCACATTCCGGAAGGCGCGCGTGTCGTCGTCACTTTCGACTCCGACAGCCTTGATCCATCGATCATGCCGGGAGTGGCCGCGCGCACGCCTGGCGGCCTCACCTACACGCAAGCGATCGATCTGATCGCAGGCCTCGGCAAGCGGGCGAGGATTGCTGGATTCGACCTTGTCGAGCTTTATCCTCCCGCCGATATTGACGGCGTGTCGGCGCTCACGGCCGCCCGTCTTCTTGTCAACGTGATCGGCGCCATTGTCCGGCAGACCGGCTGAGATCCGATCGGATGGTCTAGAAAAAGCTGTTCAGAAATGCCGATGCCTCGTCTGAAACACCAACGATCTTGTTGGTCGCCTGGCGGTAGAATTTGAAGTGGAGCTCGGTTTCGGGCCGGCCGTCCTTCCAATCCTTGAAGCGCTTGAGCTCATCGCGACCCAAGCGTCTCGTTGCCATGGCGGTGCGGTGGACGGCAACGCTGACGCGCGGCGTCTGCCGTTCGATATCCGGACGTCTGGGAGTGGCCTCGGAGGATGTCACGACGCCGCGGGCGACAAGCCCCTGCCCGCCTTCGTTCTCGCTGGCGAACAGGAAGATGACGTCGCCTTCGGCAATGCGCTTGCCGCCATACATGGTTTTCTGGGCGGCGAACACGAACGTCTCCGCCGCCGGGTCCTCGATTTCGGTCTTGATGGCGTATGCCATGCCCTACGGTTCCCGGCTGAGGCCTATCCGGTAACTCAGCACGCGCCGGCCGGCCGGCTCGATCAGCATGACGCCCGGCTTGTCGGCGAATTCGCCGTCGAAATCGACGGGACTGGCGATGCCGTGCCAGGGCTCGATGCACAGGAAGGGCGCGCCGCCGGGCTTGGACCAGATGCCCAGCTCGTTGAAACCCTGCCAGGACACCTCGATCGCCGGCCCGCGGCCGACGGCATAGCGCACGCTGGTGCTGGCCGGCCTGTCGAGGATGACGGCGTCATCGTCGAACAGTTTTTCGGAAAGCGGCAGCGTCTTTCCCTCGATCGGTGTCGGTTGCGGGTCCGGCCGCAGCAGGCCGTCCTTCAGGCGGCGGACCGGCGCCGGCTCGTTGTCGGCGAAGGTCAGCCGGTAGGCCTCCTTGGGCAGTTCCGGCAGCAGCGGCCAATTGAACGCCGGATGCGCGCCGATCGAGGCGGGCAACGGCTCGTCGCCCATGTTGGTGACCTCGAAGGTCACGCCGAGCTGCCGGGGTTTCAGCTCGTAGCCGATGGCCAGGCGAAAGGCGAAGGGATAGTGCGTTCGCGTCTCGGCATCATCCGTCAGCACCAATGTGCAGGAGGTCGGCCCCTGCTCCGCCCAGGCAAAGCGCCGGTCGCGGGCAAAGCCGTGCTGCGTCATCGGATAGGTTTGGCCGCGATGCCGCAGTTGGTCGCCTTTGAGCCGGCCGACGATCGGGAACAGGACCGGCGAATGACGGCGCCAGACGGGGCCTGCCTGCCACAGAAGCTCGGTGCCGTCGCCATCGCGCAGCGAGACCAGCTCGGCCCCCTGCCCGACGACGGTCGCCGAAATGCCGTCAGCGTGAAGCGTCAGTTGTTCCATTGCGTCCTCGCGGCTGGCTGGTCTGGCCGGCAGGCTAGCAAAAGGCCGCGCGTGAACTCAAGCGCGGCGGACATACCGCGCCTCACCTTGGCCGTGGACGCCTCGATGCAGAGTCGAAAAAATGGCCGGAGGTTTCCCTCCGGCCATGCCGAGTTGAGCAGCGTTGCCTGCTACGGTCCGGCCTATTCGCGCTCGCCGGTGAAATTCAAGAGCAGCTGGAAGATGTTGATGAAGTTCAGATAGAGCGAGAAGGCGCCGAACACAGCGAGCTTCTGCTGCGATTCCGCGTCGAAATTCTCCGCATACTGCTCCTTGATCGTCTGCGTGTCCCAGGCGGTCAGGCCGACGAAGACAGCAATACCGATCACCGAGATGGCGAACTGCAGTGCGGTCGAGCCGAGGAACAGGTTGACCAGGCTGGCGATGACCACGCCGATCAGGCCCATGATCAGAAAGGACGAGAACTGCGTCAGGTCGCGCCTGGTCGTGTAGCCGTAGAGGCTGGTGGCGCCGAACATCGTGGCGGCGATGAAGAAGGTGCGCGCGATGCTGGTCGAGGTGAAGACCAGGAACACCGAGGCAAGCGACAGGCCCATGACGGCGCAGAAGGCCCAGAACATCGCCTGCGCGCTCGCGGCCGACATGGTCTGCATCCTGAACGAGAAGAGCATGACGAAGGCGAGCGGCGCCAGCATCACCACCCATTTCAGTGGGCTGGAGAAGATCGGCACATAGAGCGCGGGTGTCGAGGCCACGAAGAAGGCGACGAGGCCGGTGACGACGAGGCCGAGGCCCATATAGTTGTAGACGCGCAGCATGTGCTTGCGCAGGCCCTGGTCATAGACGGCTCCGGCCTGCACGCCGGCGCCCGTTCGGTATCCCAGATTGGGGCTGTTCATTTGGTTCTCCTTGGTTCTTGGTAGAGGTCTGTTTTCAGTAGAGCGTTCTGGCGAGTTTCTCGGCGGCATGGTCGAGATTGCCGGCGTCGCTGCGTCCGACCACGGCATAGGCGACCTCGCCGATCTGGAAATACGCAGTCGAAATGTCATTGGAGGGCGCGACCGTGGGCTTCACGACGTCGAACGTGCCGGGTCTGATGGCGAACAGCGAGACGAGACCGAGATCCTTGGTCTCGACCGCCACCTCGACGCTCGGCCCGAATTGCGAGGGGTAGACCTGGACGTCGCGGATCTTCCAGTCGTCGGGCAGCGACGGCATGACGATCGCGGTGGCGGCGCGGATCTCGTCGGCATCGTAGCCCGGCGCCTCCTGCTGCGACGGCATCGTCTCGCGCACCAAAGTCGTGCGGTGCGCCCTGACCGCATCCTCGACATAGGCCGGCGGCTGCGTCGAGGCGACCACCTTGGTCACCGCGATCGGCCCGAAAATGCCGTTGGCCAGCCAGCCCGCCGCGACCAGCACGGCCGCGGCCGCGGCCCGCTGCAGCACGGCAAGGATACGTCCCCTGGCAAGTGCCCTTTCCAGCCGCCGCGCCGCTTCTGTCGTGGCCGGACGCGCCATGCCGATGGGGCCCGCAAGCGCGCCTCGCAGTTCGTCGCGCGTCCTCAAATCGGACATCACGCGCGCCGCCGCTTCCGGGCGCGCGGCGAGGAACGCCTCGACCTCGATGCGGCGGGCGACATCCAGTTGGTCGTCGACATAGGCGTCGAGGTCGGCATCGGTTACGGGGTCGACAATGGCGGTCATTGATCGTCTCCCACGATCCTGAGATGAGGCTTGGCCTTCGGCGTCGCGCCTTCTTCCATCTCGCGCAGCGCGGCACGCGCGCGGCCGATGCGCGACATCAGGGTTCCGAGCGGCACGCCGATGACTTCGGCGGCCTGCTGATAGGAAAGCCCCTCGATAGCAACGAGATGGAGCGCTGAGCGCTGCTCCTCCGGCAGCGAAAGAAACGCTTCCCGGACTTGCGACAGGCGCACCGAATGGTCCTGTGCTGCCGGCATGCTTTGGTCGGCAACGAAGCCGGCCTGTTCGATGCGCGCCGCCTCGGAGCGGCGCGAGCGCATGCGGTCGATGAAGATGTTGTGCACGATCGCCAGAAGCCAGGCACGCAAATTGCCGCCCGAGCGAAAGGTCGCGCGTCGCTCATAGGCGCGCACCAGCGCGTCATGGACGAGATCCTCGGCGTCGGCGCTGTCGCGCGTCAGCGAGCGCGCATAGCGTCGCAGCGACCCCAACTGCCCGACGATATCGAAGCGTGCCATCGACCGTTTCATGCCCTGTTTACGGAGCATGTAGGGATTTTAATCCCCTCCCCGGCATTTCTTTTCGTGCCGCCCGTGTCTGAGGAAACCGCTGGCGCGGCGGGGTCGATTTGCGTATCAATCCGCCGCCATTGGAGTCCTATCGATGTTCGAGACCCTGCAGCCCGCGCCCGCCGACAAGATCCTTGCCCTGATCGGCCTCTATCGCAACGACCCGCGGCCCGGCAAAGTCGACCTCGGTGTCGGCGTCTACAAGGACATCGACGGCAGGACGCCGGTGATTCGCGCCGTGCGCGAGGCCGAGAAGCGGCTGCTGGCCAGCCAGGACACCAAGACCTATCTCGGCCTTGCCGGCGACACCGGCTTCAACGCCGCCATGATCAAGCTCGCCTTCGGCGAGAAGGCCGACCATTCGGGCATCCGCGCGGCACAGGCGCCGGGCGGATCCGGCGCGCTCAGGCTCGTGGCGGAGCTTCTGCAGCGCACGCGTCCCGGCGCGACGGTCTGGCTGTCCGACCCGACCTGGCCGAACCATCTGCCGGTGATGCGCGCCGCCGGCCTCCAGGTTCATAACCATCCCTATTTCGATGCCGTTTCCGGCGCCGTCCGCTTCGACGAGATGCTGGCGACGCTCAAGACGGCCAACAGTGGCGATGTCGTGCTGCTGCATGGCTGCTGCCACAACCCGACCGGCGCCAATCTCAATGCCGCGCAGTGGGCCAAGGTCGCCGATGTGCTGCTGGAGCGCGGCCTGTTGCCCTTCGTCGACATTGCCTACCAGGGTTTTGGCGAGGGCCTCGACGCAGACGCCGCCGGTCTGCGGCTCTTGGCCGGCAAGGTGCCGGAAATGGTCGTCGCCTCGAGCTGCTCGAAGAATTTCGCCGTCTATCGCGACCGCGTCGGCGCCGCGATGATCATGGCCAAGGACGGCGCCCAAGCCGACGTGGCGATGAGCCAGATGCTGGCGGCGGCGCGCGCGCTCTATTCGATGCCGCCGGACCATGGCGCGGCGGCCGTGCGCATGGTGCTGGAGGACGCCAGCCTGAGAAAGGATTGGGAGACGGAGCTCGAGGAGATGCGGCTGCGCATGCTCAGGCTGCGCGTCGCCTTCGCCGAAGCCCTCAGGCGTCAGTCCAACTCCGATCGCTTCGATTTCGTCGCCAGCCATCGCGGCATGTTTTCGCGACTCGGCTTGACCGAGGCGCAAGTCGAACGCCTGCGCACCGAGCACGCCGTCTATATGGTCGGCGACAGCCGCATCAACGTGGCCGGCCTGCCGGAGGACGGCATGGACGACCTCGCCAAGGCGATCGTTTCGGTGCTTGACTGAGGCTGTGGACAACTCGTTTCGGTGTCCGGCCAGGATTGGTCGGACGCTGACCGCAGGATAGGCTCAATTCATGAAGCCCTCCAAAGACATTTCCCGGCTGATCGAGATCATGGCGGCGCTGCGAGCGCCGAAGACCGGCTGCCCCTGGGATATCGAGCAGAATTTTACGACCATCGCGCCCTACACGATCGAGGAGGCCTATGAAGTGGCCGACGCGATCGCGCGCGGCGATTTCGACGATCTGCGTGAGGAATTGGGCGATCTGCTGCTGCAGGTCGTCTACCATGCGCAGATGGCCGAGGAGATCGGCGAGTTCGCTTTCGGCGATGTCGTCGAGGCCATCACCACCAAGATGATCCGCCGCCATCCGCACGTCTTCGGCGACGAGAAGGCGCGCAGCGCCGGCATGGCCAAGGGCATGTGGGAGAAGATCAAGGCGGTTGAAAAAGCCGAGAAGCGCGACGCCCGGCTCGCGCGCGGGCTCGATCCGGAAGATCACGGCAAAGGCTATCTCGACAGCGTGCCGGTCGCGCTCCCTGCCCTGACGCGCGCCCTGAAGCTGCAGGAGAAGGCAGCGCGCGTCGGCTTCGACTGGAGCGAGGCAGCCCCGATCCTCGACAAAATAGAGGAAGAGATCGGCGAATTGCGCGAGGCGCTCGCCACCGGTGACGCGGCACCGATCAAGGACGAGTTCGGCGACATGCTGTTTGCCGTCGTCAATCTCGGCCGCCACCTCAAGCTCGATTCGGAAGCGGCGCTCAGCGGCACCAACGACAAGTTCCGCTCGCGCTTTCACTATCTCGAGCAAGCTTTGGAGGCTTCGGGCGGTTCACTGGAGAAGGCAACGCTCGACGAAATGGAAGCGCTCTGGCAGCAGGCCAAAAGCGCCAAGGAATCAGCCGATTAGCTGCCCTTGCGATGCAGGCGGCTCTCGATCTCCCGCCTGGCGCTATGCGTGGCAGTGAGCGAGAGGGTGACGCTGCCGTCCTCATTGTCGGTGCGCGAAACGACGTCGCCGTTGCGGTAGAGCCAGTCGACCTGGCCGAGTTGAGCCGGGCTCAACGTCACGGTCATCGTTTCCAATTCGCCCGACACCCGCGTTTCGATGAGCGCTTTCAGCGTGTCCAGTCCTTCGCCGGTCACCGCTGAAATGGCTATCGGCGGAGACTTGCCGCTTGCCCCTTCGTCAAGCAGCCGCTCGCGATTGCCTTCGTCGAGCAGATCGATCTTGTTCCAGACCTCGATCACGCGGTTCGCGTCGGCGGCGTCGACACCAAGATCGCCGAGGATGCGTTCGACGTCCTCGGCCTGGGCGGCCGTGTCCGGATCGGAGATGTCACGCAGATGAAGCACCAGATCCGCCTCGACGACTTCTTCCAACGTCGCCCGGAAGGCTGCCACCAGATGCGTCGGCAAATCGGAGATGAAGCCCACCGTGTCCGACAGGATGACCGGCGTGCCGTGCGGCAGCCGCACGCGCCGCAACGTCGGATCAAGCGTTGCGAACAGCATGTCCTCGGCCAGCACCCCTGCCCCGGTCAACCGGTTGAACAGCGTCGACTTGCCGGCATTGGTGTAGCCGACGATCGCCACCACCGGGAAAGGCACCTTCTTGCGCTTGGCGCGGTGCAGGTCGCGTGTGCGCCGCACCGTTTCCAACTCGTGCTTCAGCTTGGTGATCTTGTCCTGCAGGATGCGACGGTCGGATTCGATCTGGGTTTCGCCGGGACCGCCGAGGAAGCCGGCGCCGCCGCGCTGCCGCTCGAGGTGGGTCCAGCTCCGCACCAGGCGGCCCTTCTGGTAGTTGAGATGGGCGAGCTCGACCTGCAGCGTGCCTTCCTTGGTGCGCGCCCGCTCGCCGAAGATCTCGAGGATGAGCCCGGTGCGATCGAGCACCTTGGCGTTCAGTTCCTTTTCGAGATTGCGCTGCTGCACCGGGGTCAGCGGATGGTCGACAATGACCAGTTCCGCCTTGCGTTCCTTCACGATATCCGCGAACTCGGCCACCTTGCCGCTGCCGAGCAGCGTGGCCGGCCGCGGATCGGCAACCGTCACCACCGCGGTGTGAACCGGGTTGAGATCGATGGCGCTGGCAAGGCCGACCGCTTCGTCGTGGCGTGCATCCGCCGAACGGCTCAGACGCGGGCGACTCGTCTCATCGTCGCCGCGCGGCTGGCGGGTAAGCACCGGCACAATGACAACGGCCCGGGTCGGATCCTTGGATTCCGGCCCGAGTTGATGTCCTTGTTTCCCGCGAACGCTGCGGTCCGCGTCCTTATCACGTGCCAATCAGGCGCCCTGGCTTTCCTCGCCATCGAACATCTGAACCGGCTGGCTCGGCATGATCGTGGAAATGGCGTGCTTGTAGACGAGCTGGGAGTGCCCGTCACGCCGCAACAACACACAAAAATTGTCGAACGAAGTGACGACACCGGTCAGCTTCACGCCGTTGATGAGGAAGATGGTAAGTGGATTTTTGCTCTTGCGAACTGAATTCAGGAACAGGTCCTGAAGGTTTTGCGATCGTTCCGCCATTTTTCTTGTCTTTCGCCGATCCCCTTCGGTTTGCGGGCCAATGCGCCAAATTACGCGGCGCCTGTCAAGCGAGCAAACCCCCTCTTGCCGACACAATGGCAAGCAGAATGAGATAGTTGAGGTTAATTCCAGTTGTGCGGTTATCAGGCTGGACTTTTTTCCGCAACGTCAAAAAAGGCCTGCCGCAACGAAAGTGTCATGGAACCAGGATGTCCATTTGCGATCGGCGCGCCGTCAATTTCGACCACCGGCATGGCGATTGTCGTCGCCGAACTGATGAACGCTTCCCTGGCCGCCTTGGCCTCGGTGACCGAAAAACCACGTTCTTCGATCTTGAGGCCGAGCTTTGCGGCGACATCGAAAAGCGTCGTGCGGGTGATGCCGCGCAGGATGCCGTGCTCGGCCGGCCGGGTCACCAGGACGCCGTCCCGGGTGACGATCCAGGCGTTGGACGAGCCGCCTTCCTTAACGTTGCCGTCGGTGTCGACGAACCAGGCTTCCTGGGCGCCCGCTTCCTTGGCCTTCTGCTTGGCGAGCACATTGGGCAAGAGGCCCGTGCTCTTGATGTCGACGCGGTCCCAGCGATTCTCAGGCACCGTGATGACCTTGATGCCGGCTTCCACCCGCTTCGCCGCCGCGGCCGGATCGGCCTTTCTGGCGGTTATGACCAGGGAAGGCCTCGTGCCTGCCAGCGGAAACACGAACTCACGGCTGGCGACACCACGTGTGACCTGCAGATAAACAAGGCCGTCGACCACGCCGTTGCGATTGACCACCTCGCGCAGCAGCATCGGCAAAACGCCTTCCGACACCGGCCAGGCGATCGACAGTTCCTTCAGCGAGCGGCTAAGCCGGGCAAGATGGCGCGGCATGTCGACGATATGGCCGCGCGCCACTTCGCAGACCTCATAGACGCCGTCCGCGAACTGGTAGCCACGGTCCTCAATATGGACGCTGGCTTGGGCATGGACGACATAGCGCCCGTTCACATAGGCAATGCGCGGCATGGGCATCCTCAGGGAAATATCGGGCTTTCTTAGGCGATTCCGCCCCCGCCGTAATGAACAATCGCGTGGGCCAAGCCGGCCCTGGGGAGTCTTACGCAATTCCGGACGGACAGCTACGGCGAAACCGCCGAGCCTAACCGCTGCGCACCTTTCCTGGAATTGCTTTACACACCCAGCGACTTCAGCTTGCGGTGGAGCGCCGAGCGTTCCATGCCGATGAACTCGGCCGTCTTCGAGATGTTGCCGCCGAAGCGGTTGATCTGGGCGATCAGATAGTCCTTCTCGAATTGCTCGCGGGCCTCGCGCAACGGCAGCGCCATGATGTGCTGGTCCGACTGGTTGGGCGTGCGTGGCATCACGTCGCCGATCTCGGAGGGCAGAAGATCCGCGGTGATCGGCGCATCGGCCTCTTCGCCGCGCGCCAGAATCATCAATCGCTCGACATTGTTGCGCAGTTGGCGAACGTTGCCCGGCCAGTTATGCGCCTGCAGCACGGCCAGCGCATCGTCGCCGATGCGGCGCGGCTTGATGCCTGCCTGGCGCGCGATCTGCTTCATGAAATTATCGACGAGATAGGGAATGTCCTCGCGCCGCTCGGCGAGCCCCGGCACGATGACCGGAACCACCGCCAGGCGATGGTAAAGGTCCTCGCGGAAGCGGCCGTCGGCGATCATCGCTTCGAGATTCTGCGAGGTCGAAGAGATGATGCGGACATCGACCTTGACGCGCTTGGTGCCGCCTACCCGTTCGAATTGCTGCTCGACCAGCACGCGCAGGATCTTGTTTTGCGTTTCGCGCGGCATATCGGCGACTTCGTCGATGTAGAGAATGCCGCGATGCGCCTCTTCCAGCGCGCCGACCTTGCGCTCGGTGCCGTTCGATTCTGTACCGAACAGCTCGATCTCCATGCGTTCGGGCGTGATGGTGGCCGCGCTCAGCGTCACGAACGGACCGGTCTTGCGCGACGAAAGCGTGTGGATGGCGCGCGCCGTCAGTTCCTTGCCGGAGCCTGAGGGACCGACGATCATGACGCGGCTGTTGGTGGGCGCGACGCGCTCGATGGTCTGCCGCAGCTGGCTCATCGCCGACGACATGCCGATCAGGTCGAAGGTCTCGCCGCTGCGCTGCTTGAGGTCGGAAACCTCACGCCGCAGCTTGGACGTCTCCAGCGCGCGCTCTGCGACCAGGATGAGGCGATCGGCCTTGAACGGCTTCTCGATGAAGTCGTACGCGCCGCGCCGGATGGCCGACACCGCCGTCTCGATGTTGCCGTGGCCGGAAATCATCACCACCGGCATGTTCGGGTGCATGGTCTTGATCTCGTCGAGCAACGCCAGGCCGTCGAGGCGCGAGCCCTGCAGCCAGATGTCGAGGAAAATCAGCCGCGGCGCGCGATCGGCGATTGCCGCGAGCGCGCTGTCGGCATCATGCGCCGTGCGTGTTTCATGACCCTCGTCGCTCAGGATACCGGCGACAAGTTCGCGGATGTCTTCCTCGTCATCGACGATGAGAATGTCAGACGCCATTACCGACCTTTTCAGTTTCTCTTTCGTGTTCGCTTCGACCTTCACCGCGTGGCGGCGCGGCTACGATCATCGCCGGGGGCAGGATGATCGAGATCATCGCGCCCCGGCCGCCATGGAAATCCGCTGGCGCGTCGTGCAATTCGAGACGGCCGCCATGGTCTTCCACGATCTTCTTGACGATAGCGAGACCAAGCCCGGTGCCCTTCTCGCGTGTCGTCATATAGGGCTCGAGAAGCCTTTGGCGATTCTCGCGCGGCAGCCCCTTGCCGTTATCGATAACGTCGATTCGTATGGCGCCATCTTGGCGCCCGGCCTGAATCCGGATTGTGCCGTCCGAACGGTCTTGCGCATCAAGTCCGTCGATCGCCTCGGCCGCGTTCTTGATGACGTTGCCGAAGGCCTGCGCCATCAGGCGGCTGTCGAAAGTGCCTTTCAACGGCTCGCTGCCGAAATCACGTTCGAAGGCGATGTCGGAGCGGCTGACCTCGACCAGGAAGGACGCCTCGCGCAGCGATTCACGCAGGTCGATAGCCTTCATCTCGGGCTTCGGCATGCGGGCAAAGGCCGAGAACTCGTCGACCATGCGGCCGATGTCCTCGACCTGGCGGATGATGGTATCGGTGCACTGGTCGAAGACCTCCCGGTCCTCGGTAATGACCTTGCCGTAGCGGCGCTTGATGCGCTCGGCCGAAAGCTGGATCGGCGTCAGCGGGTTCTTGATCTCATGCGCGATGCGCCGCGCGACGTCGGCCCAGGCCGACGAGCGCTGCGCCTGGACGAGATCGGTGATGTCGTCGACCGTGACCACGTAGGATTTCTCTTCCTCGCCGTCGTCAGCGGCTTCGACGGTGACCTGGACATTGAAGGTGCGCTCCAGACCGCTGCGGAAGAAGGTTACCTGCTCGCGATAGACCGGCTTGCCGGACTGCCGCCCGATCTCGAAGACGCGGCCGACAAGCGGCAGGACCGCTGAAAGGTTCTGGCCGAGCGTCGCATTTGCCGAAATCGCCAGCATGGTTTCGGCCGAGCGATTGACGATGGTGATGATGCCGTAAGGGTCGACGCCGATGACGCCGGCGGTGACACCGGCCAGCACGGCCTCGGAGAAGCGCCGCCGCTCGTCGATCAGATCCTTGGCCGAGAGCAGTTCGTTGCGCTGCGATTTGAGCTCCAGGATCATGTTGTTGAAGGTCTCGCCGAGCGAGGCGACGTCGCCATCGGACTGGCGCACCGGAACGGCAGCGTCGAGATTGCCGGTCGCCACCTCATCGGCGGCGCCGATCAGCTGGCGGATCGGCCGCACGATCCGGTCGGCGACCGCGATGCCGGTCCAGATAGCCGAGAGCGTGATGATCAGCGTGAGCGACAGATAGGGCAGCGCGAAGGCGACCTGCGAGGTCCGGCGGTTGTCCTCGAGATTGCGGTATTCGTCGGTGTTGGACCTGACGATCTGGCGCGCCTTGATCACGTCGGGATCGACGAGCCGGATCGTATACAGGTAAAGCCCTTCGATCTCCCGCAGCTTGATGATGGCGCCCATGATGTTGCGGGTGCGCGGCTCGATCAGCACCGGCTTGCCGTCGGACGCGGTGTCGACAGCGCCCGAGGGCGGCTCTGGCATGGGGAAATCGGCATCGGTCTTGGCGTTCATGACGAACGAGCCATCCGGCTTGATCAGGGCCGCATGCGCCAGTCCGCGCCCGACGGCTTCCTTGTTCAACAGGTCGAGGAAACCGCCCCGGTCGAGGCCGTAGAGCGTGCGCGAGGCATCGAGATCGTACGCCATGGACAATGTCGTGCCCTGCAGGTTGCGCGCGTTCTCCTGCACATAGGCGTCGGCAATCGACAGCGACGAGTTGACGATCGTCTTGGTGCGGATTTCGAACCAGCGGTCGAGGCCGATGTCGAGCGTGATCGAGGCGATGATCGCCACCATGATGGCCGGAATGGCGGCAACCAGCGCGAACATGGCGACGATGCGCACATGCAGCCGCGAGGCGGCCCTGCCATGGCGCCGCGCGAGGACGATGCGGCGCACCTCGCGGGCGATCAAGGCGATGAGGAACAGGACAAAGACGGCATTGGCCGCGATCAAGGCCCAGGTCGCGTGGGCCGTCGGCGCGATCGGCGTTGCGCCGACCAGGATCGCGAACGAGATCGCCGCCGTGATCATCGCGCCGGCAATCGCGACGACGCCGGGCAACGCCAGCAACCGTCGCCCGTCGCGCGCGCCGGTCTGGTTGAAAAGCGGTTGGTTCAGAGTCGGAGCCTCAGCTGCCATGTCGCGGTACAGAGTCGATCATCGCGTCGGATGTATGCAACGCATTGTGGCGATTATGCAACAAGTGTGGCCGGGAAGATAATCTTTCCCAGACAAAATTCACCGAGGTGACGAGGTGACGCTACGGCTGCCTGGCCGATTTGTAGACGTTGACGCCGAGTTCGCGGATCTTCTTGCGCAGCGTGTTGCGGTTGAGCCCCAAAAGTTCCGCCGCCTTGATCTGGTTGCCGCGCGTCGCCGTCATCGAAGCCAGCACCAGCGGATACTCGACCTCGGCAAGGATGCGCTGGTAGAGCCCGGCCGGCGGCAATTCGCCGGCGAAAGAGGCGAAATATCGCTGCAGGAAGTGCTCGACTGCCTGGCCGATCGACAGATCGTCGGGGATGAGCGCGCCGCCGTCGGGCACGACCGGCCTTTCGCCCGTTTTCAGCTCGGATTCAATGATTTCCGACGAAATTTCGTCCTGCGAGTAGAGGGCGGCCAGCCGGCGCACCAGGTTTTCCAGCTCGCGCACGTTGCCCGGCCAGGGGTAGCGCTTCATGAGCTCGATGCCGCCGGACGAAATGCGTTTGGTCTGCAAGCCCTCGCTGGCGCCCTGCTTGAAGAAGTGCCGCACCAGATCGGGGATGTCCTCGGAACGCTCGCGCAGCGCCGGCAGCCTCAGCGGTACGACATTGAGGCGATAGAACAGGTCCTCGCGGAAGAGGCCCTGGTTGATGAGCGTGCGCAGATCCTTGTTTGTAGCCGCGACGATACGCACGTCGGTCTTGATCGGCGTGCGGCCGCCGACCGTAGTGTATTCGCCCTGCTGCAGCACGCGCAGCAGCCGGGTCTGCGCTTCCATCGGCATGTCGCCAATCTCATCGAGGAACAGCGTGCCGCCCTCGGCCTGTTCAAAACGGCCGCTGGAGCGGTTCTGCGCCCCGGTGAAGGCGCCCTTCTCGTGGCCGAACAGTTCCGATTCGATCAGGTCGCGCGGAATCGCCGCCATGTTGATGGCCACGAACGGGCCGCCGCGGCGGCGGCCATATTCATGCAGCGCGCGCGCCACCAGCTCCTTGCCGGTGCCTGACTCGCCGCTGATCATGACCGTGAGGTCGGTCTGCATCATGCGCGCCAGCATGCGGTAGATATCCTGCATGGCGGCGGATCGACCGACCAGCGGCATCGTCTCCGGCTGGTCTTCCGCGCGGGCATCGAGCTTCGGCCGCTTCGGCTCGGCCAGCGCCCGGTTGACGATGTTGAGCAGCTCCGTCAGGTCGAACGGCTTCGGCAGATATTCGTAGGCGCCGGTCTCGGAGGCGCGGATGGCGGTCATGAACGTGTTTTGCGCGCTCATGACGATGACCGGCAGCTCGGGCCGCGCCTTCTTGATACGCGGCAGCATGTCGAAGGCGTTTTCGTCCGGCATCACCACATCGGTGATGACGAGATCGCCCTCGCCCGCCGCGACCCAGCGCCACAGCGTCGAGGCGTTGGAGGTGACGCGCACCTCGTGGCCGACCCGCGACAGCGCCTGGTTGAGCACGGTGCGGATGGCCGCATCGTCGTCGGCGACGAGAATATTGCCGCGAGCGGTCATGTGCGGTCTCCTTCAGCTTCCTCGCCTGCGCCGGGCGCGGTCTCCTTCCAGGCCGGAAGCAGGATGCGGAATGTCGTCCCGCGCGGCGTCGAATCGCATTCGATGATGCCGCCATGCTCGCCGACGATCTTGGCTACCAGCGCCAGCCCAAGTCCTGAGCCATTGGGCTTGGTGGTGATGAACGGATCGAACAGGATCGGCAGGATGTCCTCGGAGACGCCGGGCCCGTTGTCATGCACGCAGAACTCCAGCGGCAACGAAACGCGGTCCTGCGTGCCGGGCACGGAAACGCGGATGCCAGGGCGGAAAGCCGTCGAGAGCATGATCTCGCCCTGCGGGTCGGCGCCGATCGCCTCGGCGGCGTTCTTCACCAGATTGAGGAAGACCTGGATCAGTTGGTCGCGATTGGCGAAGACCGGAGGCAATGATGGATCATATTCCTCCAAGATCTTGATCCGCCTTGCAAAACCATTCTTGGCAATCGCCTTCACATGATCGAGCACGACGTGGATGTTGACCGGATAGCGCTCGATCGGCCGCTCGTCGGAAAACACCTCCATGCGGTCGACCAACGAGACGATGCGGTCAGTCTCGTCGGTGATCAGGCGGGTCAGCGCGCGGTCCTCGTCGGAAGCGGAAAGCTCGAGTAGCTGGGCGGCGCCGCGGATGCCGGAGAGCGGGTTCTTGATCTCATGCGCCAGCATGGCGGCCAGGCCGGTGACGGAGCGCGCGGCACCGCGATGCGTCATCTGGCGATCGATCTTGTCGGCCATCGACCGTTCCTGGAACATGACCACGATCGAGCCGGGAAACTCCGTCACCGGCGCGACATAGAGGTCGACCATCTTCTCGATGCCGAGGCGCGGCGACGAGACGTCGACGCGGTATTCGTTGACCGGCGCGCGGCGTTCGCGCACCTGGTCGACCAGCGTCAGCAGGGGGCTGCCGAACGGCACCAGCTTGGACAGCGTGTTGCGGGCAAGCATGGTCGCGCTGGAGCGGAAGAAGTCTTCGGCATCGGCATTGGCAAAAGTGATAAAGCCGTCGGGGTCGACCATGATGACCGGGCGGCGGATGGTGTTGAGCACGATATTCGCGGCATCCGCCATATCGGCCGGCTGGGGAACGTTGGCCTTCATGCCGCGCTCCGCAGGCTGATCGAGGACAAGCTGTCAGTGAACGCGCGGCGCAGCTCGGCGACGATTTCCCGCGGGTCGAAGGAAGTCAGAATGCGTTTGCGCTGCTCGGCTGAAACATCGGCCGTATGGCGGTCAAGATACCAGCCGAGATGCTTGCGCGCCTGGCGCAGGCCGCTTTCGATACCGTAGAGCGAGAGCATGTCCTCGTAGTGGGACACGACGTAGTCGGCGAGCGCCCGCGGCATGCGCGGAATTGCTTGCGCGCTTGCACCGGCGGCGGTTGTGGCAATGTCGCCGGCGATCCATGGTGCGCCATAGTGCGCGCGGCCGATCATCACCGCGTCTGCTCCGGACTGTTCGAGGATTGTCGCCGCCTCTTCCGGCGAGCCGACATCGCCATTGGCCACCACGGGTATCGATACAGCTTCCTTGACACGCGCGATGGCGCGCCAATCGGCCTTGCCCTGGTAGAACTGGCAGCGCGTGCGGCCATGCACTGTCACCATCTTGACGCCGGCCTGTTCGGCGCGGCGGGCCAGCATCGGCGCGTTGAGCGCGCTTTCGTCCCAGCCGAGCCGCATCTTGACCGTCACCGGCACCGAAACGGCGCCGACCACTGCCTCGATCAGCGACAGCGCATGGTCGAGGTCGCGCATCAGCGCCGAACCGGCATAGCCGCCGGTCACCTTCTTCGCAGGGCAGCCCATGTTGATGTCGATGATATCGGCGCCCTCGCCCGCCGCTATGCGCGCGCCCTCGCCCATATGGATAACCTCGCGGCCGGCCAACTGAACCATATGCACCGGCAGGCCGGAATGGCGGATGCGCAGGTCGCAGCCGGCCCTGCCCTTGGCCAGTTCGCCGCTTGCCACCATTTCCGACACGACCAGCCCCGCGCCATGCGCGTGGGCGCGCTGCCGGAACGGCTCGTCGGTGATGCCCGACATCGGCGCCAGGAAAACGCGATTGCGGATTCTCACGCCGCCGACATCAAGTGGCGATGCCAAAGTGGTCAGTTCAACCATGCACAAAAACCAAGCATGTTCAATCGTTGCACATTCTCTAGCCAGAAGTGTGGCATTGTGCAACGCGCAATGATGTCACATTAAGGCGCATTTTGGAAAATGCTGGCCTTCGGCCATCACGCCGACTAGGACCGATCGGAATGAGCGAGGCAAGCGAAAAACAAGCGGCCGGCCCAAGCGGTGGGATCGGGGTGGTGATTGTCGCCGCCGGACGCGGCGCGCGCGCCGGACAGGCCGACGGTCCGAAGCAATATCAGCGCATCGGCGGCCGTGCCGTCATCGCGCATACATTGGATATCTTCCTCTCGCATCCAATGATCGGCCCGGTGGTCGTGGCGATCCATGCCGACGATGCCGAACTCTTCCAACGCGCGGCCGAGGCGCATGGCGATCGTCTTGTCGCCGTGATCGGCGGCCCTTCGCGCCAGGCTTCCGTCCGGCTCGGCCTCATGGCGCTGAGGGACCAGGCACCCGCAAAAGTGCTGGTGCACGATGCCGTACGCCCGTTCGTCGACGCCGGGCTGATCGACCGCACCATCGAGGCGATCGGCGAGCGCCAGGGCGCGCTGCCGGCACTGCCCGTCGCCGATACGCTGAAGCGGGAATCGGCTGCCGGCATGATCGACGAGACGGTGTCGAGAGCCGGCCTTCATGCGGCGCAGACGCCGCAGGGCTTTCCGTTCTGGCCGTTGCTCGCCGCGCACGAAAAGGCGCATCATCTGGGGAAAACGGAATTCACCGACGACGCGGCGATCGCCGAATGGGCGCAGATACCGGTCAAGATCGTTCCGGGATCGCCGGACAACGTCAAACTCACCTGGGCAAGGGATATTGCATTGGCCGACCAGCGGCTCTTGAGCGCGCAGCATCGCTTCCCTGATATTCGCACCGGCAATGGCTACGACGTGCATGCCTTCGAGCCCGGCGACCATGTAACGCTCTGTGGCGTCGCCATTCCCTACGAGCGAAAACTGTCCGGCCATTCGGACGCCGATGTCGGGCTGCATGCGCTGACCGACGCGTTGCTTGCCACCTGCGGCGCCGGCGACATAGGCACGCATTTCCCGCCGTCCGACCCGCAATGGAAGGGAGCGGCCTCGAAGATCTTCGTCGAGCATGCGGCAAAGCTGGTGCGCGAGCGTGGCGGCCGCATCGCCAATGCCGACATCACGTTGATCTGCGAGGCGCCGCGCGTCGGGCCGCATCGCGCGGCGATGACGGAGGCGCTTTCGGCCATGCTTGGTATCGCGCGCGAGCGCATTTCGATCAAGGCGACAACCAACGAGAAGCTGGGCTTTGTCGGGCGTGGCGAAGGCATCGCCGCGATCGCCACCGCCAGCGTCGTCTACCCGGGAGAGGTGCCGGCATGAGCAACGCCGAACTCGCTATCGCTTTGCTCCAGGCCTGTCAGCAGCGCGGCATCATGCTGGCGACGGCCGAAAGCTGCACCGGCGGCCTGATCATCGCGGCGCTGACCGACATCGCCGGGTCCTCCGCAGTGGTCGATCGCGGCTTCATCACCTATTCCAACGAAGCCAAGATGGAGATGCTCGGCGTCTCCGCCGCCACGCTCGATGCGCATGGCGCGGTCTCGCGCGAGACGGTTCTGGAAATGGCGGCGGGCGCGCTGGCGCATTCGCAGGCAAGCCTGTCGCTCGCCGTCACCGGCATTGCCGGCCCCAGCGGCGGCTCGGCCGACAAGCCGGTCGGTCTTGTCTGGTTCGGGATAGCGCTTGCCGGACAGCCGGTTATCGCCGAGCGGCAGCTGTTCGGTCACAAGGGCCGCGAATTCATCCGGCACGAGACGGTGCGGCACGCGCTGCAGCTTGGGCTGCGCGCGCTCGGTGAGCGTTAGGCTTGCTTCACCCCATAGATGACGTCTGCCCGTTTCTCGAAGGCTTCCGAGAACATGCGGAAGGCGCGATCGAACATCGTGCCCATCACCGCGCCCAGGATGCGGCTCTTGAATTCGTAGTCGATGAAGAAATGCACCTCGCAGCCGCCGCCAGCGGGATCGAAGCGCCAAATATTGCTGAGATATTTGAACGGACCGTCGATGTATTTGACATCGATGGCATGCTCGGCCGGATTGAGCAGCACCTGCGTGGTAAAGGTCTCGCGGATCGCCTTGTAGCCGATGCTCATGTCGGCAACCAGGATGGTGCGGCCGTCGCGCTCCTTGCGAGAGCGCACGGTGAGCGACTCACAGAGCGGCAGGAATTGCGGATAGGCTTCGATGTCCGCAACCAGCGCGAACATCTCTTGCGGTGTATGCGCGACGCGGCGTGTCGCCTCGAATTTCGGCATTGAAGGTCAGCTGGCCTTCGCGAGCTGCGCCTCGCGCGCCGCGCGCAACCTGGCGAAATCCTCGCCGGCGTGATGCGAGGAGCGGGTAAGCGGGCTCGAAGCCATCAGAAGGAAGCCCTTGGTCTTGCCTATCGTCTCATAGGACTTGAACTCGTCCGGCGGGATGAAGCGGATCACCGGATGATGCTTCTTCGAGGGCTGCAGGTACTGGCCGATGGTCATGAAGTCGACATTGGCCGAACGCAGATCGTCCATCAATTGCAGCACCTCGTTCCGCTCCTCGCCGAGGCCGACCATGATGCCGGATTTGGTGAAGATCGACGGGTCGAGTTCCTTGACCCGCTGCAAAAGCCGGATCGAATGGAAATAACGCGCGCCGGGACGGACCGTCAGGTAATTCGACGGCACGGTTTCGAGATTATGGTTGAAGACGTCGGGCTTGGCCGCGACGACGATCTCCAGCGCGCCGTCCTTGCGCAGGAAGTCGGGCGTCAGGATCTCGACCGTCGTCGAGGGCGTCGCCGCGCGGATGGCGCGGATGACGTCGGCGAAATGCTGCGCGCCGCCATCGGCCAGGTCATCGCGATCGACGGACGTGATGACGACGTGGCTCAGCCCCATCTGCTTGACGGCGTGCGCGACGCGCGCCGGCTCATCCGCATCGAGCTCGGTCGGGATACCGGTCGCGACATTGCAGAAAGCGCAGGCGCGCGTGCAGATCTCGCCCATGATCATGAAGGTGGCGTGCTTCTTGTCCCAGCACTCGCCGATATTCGGGCAGCCGGCCTCCTCGCACACCGTCACCAGCTTGTGCGACTTCACGATCTCGCGCGTTTCGGCATAGCCCTTGGAAACCGGCGCCTTGACGCGGATCCAGTCGGGCTTGCGCAGCACCTCCTGGTCGGGCCGGTGCGCCTTCTCGGGATGCCGCGGGCGCGGCCGGTTGGCGATCGTGTCTACGACTGTGACCATCTCAAACCCTTCGCGGCCGCGATTTCGCCAGCCACCTGTCTTTCGTCATCTAGGACTTTTCGAGGCAAAGAAAAAGGCCGTGGCAGCGCATGCCGCCACAGCCTTTTCGCATAGCGGTTCAGCGGCGAACGAGCCGTCCGACGAAGATCAGCAGGCAGGCACCTATGAAGCCGGTGATCAGATAGGCCACCCAGCCGGCACCGAAGGCCCCGATATTGAGGGCCTGCAGGATCGCGTTCAGCACCACGGCGCCGACAATGCCCATGATGATGTTCATGACGATGCCGGTGTTGCTCTTCATGACCATCTCGGCGAACCAGCCCGCCAGACCGCCGACGATGATGGCTGTGATCCAGCCGACGCCATTCATATGCATATGCCAATTCCTCCTCGATCAGGTGAAAATGCATCCGGATACGAACTGCCTTGCCGTCAGCTTTCTCCGGCTGCCGCGAGTGAGTCTCGCCCAACCAATTTAGCATGGATTGACCGTCTATCACCGATTGGTGATCTGTCACCGGTTGGTGACTTGTCATGCGTTCAAAGCGCGGCCATAGGCGTCGAGCACGCTCTCCTTCATCATTTCCGACAACGTCGGATGCGGGAAGATCGTGTGCATCAGCTCTTCCTCGGTGGTCTCCAGGTTCATCGCCACGACAAAACCCTGGATGAGCTCGGTCACCTCGGCGCCGACCATATGCGCGCCGAGAAGCTGGCCCGTCTTCTTGTCGAAGATGGTCTTGACGAAGCCCTGGTCCTCGCCGAGCGCGATGGCCTTGCCGTTGGCGCTGAAGGGGAAGCGGCCGACGCGGATATCCTTGCCTTCAGCCTTGGCCCTGGCTTCCGTCAAGCCAACGGACGCAACCTGCGGGCTGCAATAGGTGCAGCCGGGGATCTTCAGCTTGTCAATGGCGTGTACGCCCGGGAAATTGGCTATTTTCTCGATGCAGACGACGCCTTCATGCTCGGCCTTGTGGGCAAGCATCGGCGGTCCGGCGACGTCGCCGATGGCGTAGACGCCGGGCACATTGGTCTTGCCGTAGCCATCGACGGCGACGCAGCCGCGGTCCGTCTTCACGCCGAGCGCTTCCAGGCCAAGATTTTCGATGTTGCCCTGCACGCCAACGGCAGAGATCATCCGGTCGGCGGTGATCTTCTCGACCTTGCCGTCCTTCATCTCGACATGCGCGGTGACCGAATTGGCGCCCTTTTCGACCTTGGTTACCTTGGCCTCGAGCAGTATCTTCATCCCCTGCTTCTCGAACTGCTTCTGCGCGAATTTCGAGACCTCGGCGTCCTCGACCGGCATCACCGCGGGCAGCAGCTCGACCACCGTCACATCGGCGCCCATGGTGCGGTAGAAGGAAGCGAATTCGATGCCGATGGCGCCCGAACCCATCACCAGTAGCGATTTCGGCATTTCCTTCGGCACCATCGCCTCGAAATAGGTCCAGATCAGCTTGCCGTCCGGCTCGATGCCGGGCAGCGCGCGCGGCCTTGCGCCGGTCGCGAGAATAATGTGCTTGGCAGTGTAGGTGCCCTCGCCCTTGACGCCTTTTGGCACCGGCGGCTGCGGCTCCATCGCCTTCTTCGCGGTCTTCGAAACGACGACCTCGCCCGGTTTGTCACCGGCAGGAGCCTTCGAAAGCTTCGCCTCGCCCCAGATCACGTCGACCTTGTTCTTCTTCATCAGGAAGCCGACGCCGGTGTTCAGCCTGAGCGACACTTTTCGCGAACGGTCGACCACGGCTGATGTGTCAGGGCTGACCTTGCCGCCTTCGAGCTTCAGGCCGTAGTCCTTGAGGTGGTCGGAATAATGCATGATCTCGGCCGAGCGCAGCAGCGCCTTGGTCGGGATGCAGCCCCAGTTCAGGCAGATGCCGCCAAGATGCTCACGCTCGACGATCGCCGTCTTGAAGCCGAGCTGGGCGGAACGCACCGCCGTGACATAGCCGCCGGGACCTGAGCCGATGATGATGACGTCGTAGGATTCAGCCACGGGTTTTCTTTCTAAGGGTTAGAGTGAGAGCATAATGCGCACGAGCGGCGCCAGAGCCCGGCCGATCCGCCGCGTGTTTTCCGCATCGAGATGGACGCCGTCGAGCGGCGTGGTGGCAGCGACGGTGCCGGCGTCGAAGAAGCCGCAGCCGGCCTCGTCGGCCAGCGCGGAATATTGCGGCGCCAGCCGCTTGGAGGCGTCGTCGCCGCCGGCGAACATTTCCTTGAATTCCGCATTGTCGGTGCGCGTTACCGCTGGCGGAGCGACGATCAGGATCTGCGGCGTATCCCAGTCGAACGGATAGTCGTGGCCGCGCACGATATCGATCAGGCGCTGCATGCCCTGCTTGGCGGCGACCGGATTGCCGTGGATCCACGGCTTCATGTCGTTGGAGCCGAGCATGATGATGACGAGATCGAGCGGCGCATGGCTGGTCAGGACCGTCGGGAGGACGCGGGCGCCATTGCGGTCGGCGCCGGCCAGATGGTCGTCGAAGGCCGTGGTGCGGCCGTTGAGGCCTTCGGCGATGACCTCGACGTCGTCGCCGAGCTCAGCGCCAAGCACGCTCGGCCAGCGGTCTGCCAGCGCATGGCGGCCGAGGCTGGCGGCATCATAGCCCCAGGTCAGGGAGTCGCCGTAGCACAGAATTGTCTTCACGCCTTCGCCCCGCCTCTACCAAAACCTGTCTGGACATGCCCCACCCGCCAGCGCACGAAGAGCCACTGCACGATGATCGTGACGATGCCTGGCAATATCAGCCCGGCCACCATCGGCCCGTCGCGCTTCATCACGTCCTTGCTGGCATCCGTATGAAGCACCAGGCCGACCAGCAGGATGAGCAACACGGCGAACACGATCAGCGACCACTTTCCCGCCTTGGCGACGGCCATGACCGGATCGACCATGAACTGCGCCATGAAGAAGACGACAGTGGCGACAGCGGTCACCAACACCGAGACCATGAAAACGACGATGTATTCTTCCTCGGCACCGGTGGCGACGGCGAGTTCCTGAGCCACCAGCCCGCCGGCGAAGCCGGAAAGGACGAAGGCGAAAAGGCTGGTGAAGAATTTCCGCACCGCCTTTTCCCTTCTTACACCAGCATGCCCATCGGGTTTTCGATCAAGCGCTTGAAGGCGCCGAGCAGTTCCGCGCCGAGCGCGCCGTCGACCGCGCGGTGATCGGTCGACAGCGTCACCGACATCACGGTGGCTATTCTGATCTCGCCCTTCTTCACCACCGCACGCTCCTCGCCGGCGCCGACCGCCAAAATCGTCGCATGCGGCGGGTTGATGACCGCGGCAAAGTCCTTGATGCCGAACATGCCCAGATTGGACACAGCGGTGGTGCCGCCCTGATACTCTTCCGGCTTCAACTTGCGGCTCCTGGCGCGGCTCGCCAGGTCCTTCATCTCGTTGGAGATCACCGACAGCGTCTTTTCATCCGCATGCCGGATGATCGGCGTGATCAGGCCGCCGGGGATCGACACGGCGACGCCGACATCGGCGTGCTTGTGCTTGACCATGGCGCTGTCGGTCCAGGAGGCATTGGCGTCCGGCACCGCCATCAGCGCCATCGCCATCGCCTTGATGACCATGTCGTTGACGGAGAGCTTGTAGGCCGGGGCTTCGCCCTTGTCGGTCTTCCTCATTGGCGCCGCGGCATTCAACTGCGTGCGCAGCGCCAAGAGCGCATCGAGCTCGCAGTCGAGCGTCAGGTAGAAATGCGGGATGGTGGACTTCGCCTCGACCAGGCGGCGCGCAATGGTCTTGCGCATGTTGTCGTGCGGCACAAGCTCGTAGGAGCCTTCGGCGAACAGCTTCAGCACCTGGTCATCCGACATCGGCTTGGGTGCAGGAGCTGGAGCGGACGGGGTGCCGGCGGGCGCCTTCGCCGCCGGAGCGGCCTTGGCGCCGCCGGAGGTGATCGCCGCCTCGACGTCGACCTTCACCACGCGGCCATGCGGGCCGGTGCCTGTCACAGCGGACACATCGACGCCGGCATCCTTGGCGATGCGGCGAGCCAGCGGCGATGCGAAGACGCGATCACCGGCGGCGTGGCTGTTGGCGACGGGAGCCGGCTCGGCCTTCGCCGGCGCGGGCGCCGCCGCCGCCGCTGCTGGCTTGGGTGCTTCCTTGGGCGTTTCGGCTTTCGGGGCGTCCGCCTTCGGCGCTTCGGCCTTTGGCGCGGCGCTGCCGCCGCTCTTGGCAGCGGCCGCGGCATCCTCGCCTTCACCAGCCAAGATGGCGATCAATGCGTTGACCTTGACGCCTTCGGTACCGGCCGGAACCACCAGCTTGGCGACGGTGCCTTCGTCGACGGCCTCGACTTCCATCGTCGCCTTGTCGGTTTCGATCTCGGCGATCACGTCGCCCGGCGAAACCTTATCGCCTTCCTTGACCAGCCACTTGGAAAGATTGCCCTCTTCCATCGTGGGCGAGAGCGCCGGCATGGTGATGTTGATTGGCATGATGTCCTCCCGACCGGCTCAGCGATAAGTGACGGCTTTGACAGCCTCGACGACTTCGCCGACGTTTGGCAATGCCAGCTTCTCGAGGTTCGCCGCATAAGGCATCGGCACGTCCTTGCCGGCAATGGTGATCACCGGCGCATCGAGGAAGTCGAAGGCGCGCTGCGAGACCTGGCTGGCGATGTGGTCGCCGACCGAGTTCTGCGGATAACCTTCTTCCACCACCACGAGACGGTTGGTCTTCTTCACCGAAGCGATGATCGTGTCGAAGTCGAGCGGCCGAATGGTCCTGAGATCGATGATCTCGGCATCGATGCCCATGCCGCGCAACTCGGCCTCCGCCTTGACCGCATAGGTCATGCCGATGCCGAAGGAGACGAGCGTGACGTCCTTGCCTTGCTTGTGGACACGCGCCTTGCCGATCGGCAGCACGAAGTCATCAAGCTTCGGCACATCGAAGGAATGGCCGTAGAGGATCTCGTTCTCCAGAAAGATGACCGGGTTCGGATCACGGATCGCCGCCTTGAGCAGGCCCTTGGCGTCGGCGGCCGTGTAGGGCATCACCACTTTCAGGCCGGGGATATGGCTGTACCAGGCGGCATAGCACTGCGAATGCTGCGCGGCGACGCGGGCGGCCGCGCCGTTAGGACCACGGAACACGATCGGCGCGCCCATCTGGCCGCCGGACATATAGAGCGTCTTGGCGGCCGAGTTGATGATCTGGTCGATCGCCTGCA
Organism: Mesorhizobium sp. B3-1-7; assembly: GCF_006439385.1. NCBI lineage: Bacteria > Pseudomonadati > Pseudomonadota > Alphaproteobacteria > Hyphomicrobiales > Phyllobacteriaceae > Mesorhizobium > Mesorhizobium sp. B3-1-7. The sequence continues at coordinate 60,935 of NZ_VFTL01000029.1, read as the reverse complement.
TGGCGAAGTTGAAGGTCATGAATTCGACGATCGGCTTCAACCCGGCCATCGCGGCGCCGACGCCGACGCCGGCAAAGCCATGCTCGGTGATGGGCGTGTCGACGACGCGCCGCGGCCCGAACTCCTGCAGCAAGCCTTGCGTGATCTTGTAGGCGCCTTGGTATTCGGCGACCTCCTCGCCCATGACGAAGACATCGCCGTCGCGGCGCATTTCCTCGGCCATCGCGTCACGGAGCGCTTCGCGCACCGTGGTGGAAACCATCTCGGTGCCGGCGGGAATATCCGGATCGGCGGCGATCTCCGCCTTCGGCGCGGCGGCGACAGGCGCTGGAGCCTCGCTCTTGGCCGCGGCGGGCGTCGGCGCCGATGCGGCTTTTTCGGCCTTGGCGGGCTCTTCTTCACCGATGCCTTCACCGGCCTTGTCGACATCCTCGCCGTCGACGGCAAGCACGGCGATGACCGCGTTGACCTTGACGCCTTCGCTACCGGCGGGAACCACGATCTTGGCGAGCGTGCCTTCGTCGACGGCTTCGACTTCCATCGTCGCCTTGTCGGTCTCGATCTCGGCGATGACGTCACCGGCGACGATCTTGTCGCCTTCGTTCTTCAGCCATTTGGAAAGATTGCCCTCTTCCATCGTCGGCGACAGCGCGGGCATGAGAATTTCGATCGGCATGTCCTTGCCCTCTCCTTAGAGTACGATGTCGGTCCAGAGCTCGGACGGATCCGGCTCGGCGTCGTTCTGGGCGAATTCGGCGGCGTCGGCGACGATGTCGCGGACTTCCTTGTCGATGGTCTTGAGCTCGTCCTCGCTTGCCCACTTCTTGTCGAGCAGCCGCACCCGGACCTGCTCGATCGGGTCATGCTCGGAGCGCATCTTCTGCACTTCCTCCTTGGAGCGGTATTTTGCCGGGTCGGACATCGAATGGCCGCGATAGCGGTAGGTCTGCATCTCGAGAATAAGCGGACCGTTGCCGGACCGGCACCATTCGGTAGCCAGATCGGCCGCCGATTTCACGGCGCGGACGTCCATGCCGTCGACCTGGATGCCCGGGATCTTGAAGGAAGCGCCGCGATGCGAGAAGTCGGTCTCGGCCGACGAGCGCGACACGGACGTGCCCATGGCGTAGCGGTTGTTCTCGATGATGTAGATCACCGGCAGCTTCCACAGCGAGGCCATGTTGAAGCTTTCATAGACCTGGCCCTGGTTGGCGGCGCCGTCGCCGAAATAGGTCAGCGAAACGTTCTTGTTTTCGCGGTAGCGGTTGGCGAAGGCGAGACCGGTGCCGAGCGACACCTGCGCGCCGACGATGCCATGGCCGCCATAGAAATGCTTCTCCTTGGAGAACATATGCATGGAGCCGCCCTTGCCCTTCGACAGGCCGCCGCGGCGCCCGGTGAGCTCGGCCATGACGCCGCGCGGCGACAGCTCCATCGCCAGCATGTGGCCATGATCGCGATAGGCGGTGATCATCTGATCGCCTTCGACGAGCGCCATCTTCATGCCGGTGACGACGGCCTCCTGGCCGATATAGAGGTGGCAGAAGCCGCCGATGAAGCCCATGCCGTAAAGCTGGCCGGCCTTCTCCTCGAAGCGGCGGATCAAAAGCATGTGCCGGTAGGCGGAAAGCTCTTCTTCCTTGGTGAAATCGGCCGGCTTGGGCGCTGACAGATTGGGCTGTTTGTCGGATCTGGATTTGGCGGGCGCTTTTTTGGCGGCGGTGGCCATGCGTCACTCCCTGTTGGCGTCTCTTCGCGGACATTCAGGGAGATCGATCGTCTCCCCACCGATTTGCGAGAAGCTAACACGCAAGAATGCATTGCGCCATGCTGAAAAATGCATGGCTGGCATGCATCTAAGCGATTAGAATCATTGAAAATAAAGACGATTAACCGAAATTCGGTTATTTCATCGGGACGGGCAGCATGATGGTGATTTCGTCGGGATGGGACAGATTGAGCGCCTTTCGGGCCTGCTCGTCAAGCATATCCTTCTCCAGCGTGCCTTCATGCATCAACTGGACACGACGCTCGAAATCAATCCGGCGCGCCTTCACGGCATCGAGCTGGGCCCGCAATTCAACCGCCCGGGCCTGCAGCCGATATTTGGAATAGATGCCGAATTCGCCGTGATAGGCATGGAAGCCGAAATAGGCCAGGAAGAGCACGCAAAGCGAGGGGATGATCAGCCTGCCGGTGTTTCTCTGCTTGTGCTGACGTGTCCACATGACCCGAACCCTCGCGGCCGCGAACGCAAGCGGCCATGAATCGTATTTCGCCCGATTGTGCTTAATGGACGGTTACGGGCGGCCTTATCGAGGATCGCCGGAACGAAAAAGGGCGGGAATGACCCGCCCTTTTCAGACTATTCGAACGGGTTGGATCAGCCCTTGACCACCGACTTGCCGGCATAGCGCGCCTGCTTGCCGAGCTCTTCCTCGATGCGGATGAGCTGGTTGTATTTGGCGGTGCGGTCCGAACGCGACAAGGAGCCGGTCTTGATCTGCCCGCAATTGGTGGCGACCGCGAGGTCGGCGATGGTCGAATCCTCGGTCTCGCCCGAGCGATGCGACATGACGGCGGTGTAGCCGGCCTTGTGCGCGGTCTCGACGGCATCGAGCGTCTCTGTCAGCGAGCCGATCTGGTTGACCTTGACCAGGATCGAATTGGCGACGCCCATGCGGATGCCGTCGCGAAGCCGCGCGGTGTTGGTGACAAAGAGATCGTCGCCGACGAGCTGGGTCTTCTTGCCGATCAGGTCGGTCAGGATCTTCCAGCCTTCCCAATCGTCCTCGGCAAGGCCGTCCTCGATGGTGATGATCGGATAGTCGGCCGCGAGCTTGGCAAGGTACTTGGCCTGCGCCTTCGGATCGCGGGTCTTCTTCTCGCCCTCATAGACGTAGTTGCCGTCCTTGAAGAACTCGGTCGCCGCGCAATCGAGACCGAGGGCCACGTCCTCACCAGGCTTGAAGCCGGCCTTCTCGATCGATTCCATGATGAAATCGAGCGCCGAAGGCGCGCTCTTCAGGTTGGGAGCGAAGCCGCCCTCGTCGCCGACATTGGTGTTGTGGCCGGCATCCTTGAGCTTCTTGCGCAGCGTGTGGAAAATCTCCGAGCCCCAGCGCACGCCGTCGCGCAGCGTCGGCGCGCCAATCGGCAGGATCATGAATTCCTGGAAATCGATCGGATTGTCGGCATGCGCGCCGCCATTGATGATGTTCATCATCGGCACCGGCAGGATGTGCGCCTTGGTGCCGCCCACATAACGGTAGAGCGGCAGGCCCGCGGCTTCCGCTGCGGCCTTGGCGACCGCCAGCGACACGCCGAGGATGGCATTGGCGCCGAGGCGGCTCTTGTTCGGCGTCCCGTCGAGCTCGATCATCGTCTGGTCGATATGGATCTGGTTCTCGGCTTCCATGCCGCCGATCGCCTCGAACAGCTCGCCGTTCACCGCTTCGACGGCGCGCTGAACGCCCTTGCCGAGATAGCGCGGCCCGCCGTCCCGCACCTCAACCGCCTCATGCGCGCCGGTCGATGCGCCCGACGGCACAGCGGCGCGGCCCATCGAGCCGTCTTCCAGCACCACGTCGACCTCGACGGTCGGATTGCCACGGCTGTCCAGGATTTCACGCCCGACAATGTCGATGATGGCGGTCATTTGCGATGTCCCCGATTGATCGATTGAAGCGTCGCGCCCCTCTTAGCCAAAGCGGCGCAAAAGGCAATCGGCGGGGCCGCAATTATTGCCGCGGGTGTGATTCACGAAGCGCAAATTTCTGTCATCATAAGTCATGCGCGTTGCACGGCCTTCTCATCTATGGTCGCATTCGCGCGGGGCGAAACAGGAGGAGTTTCGCCATGTCCCAGTTGAGCGGTATCGTGAGTTTGTTCCTGATCGCGGCGGCGTTCCTGACGTCATGCGACGACCGGAAATCCCAGCAGAGCTCGGTAGAGCTATCGACCCTCCAAGCGGCGCAGTAGTTCAAAACGCCAAAGGCCCTCGGGTTTTGCCCGGGGGCCTTTGGCTTTCGGGGCGCCGATCAAGCGATCAATGCCAATAGGGCTTCACATGGTAATACTGGAATGAAGCATCGCGGGCGGCTTCGCCGTCGGCGCCGGTCAGCTCGTCGATCGAATATGCAGGCGCCGCCTGGAGCTGCTCCTTGGTGAACGGCACGACATAGCCGCCTTGATCCTCGTCATAATCGAGCGTCGCCCACGGAACGGCGTGGTACTTCTCGCCCATGCCAAGGAAGCCGCCGAAACCGATGACAGCGAACATGATGCCATTCGACATCTTGTCGAGCATCACGTCCTCGATGCTGCCGATGCTCTTGCCTTCGGTGTTGTAGACAGACGTGCCGATGACGCGTGAGGCGGCGATGGCTTCGGTATGCCCGGACGGGGTGGTCATGATGGTTCTCCTCTCGTTGAATGCATGCATTGACAATGAGAGGAGCGCACTAAGGTTCCCGACGACCTGCTCAGCTGTCGGTGAGGATGAAGGTGACCTTCATATTGACGCGGTAAGCAGCGATCTTGCCGTCTTCGACGACGATCTTCTGGTCCTGGATCCAGGCGCCCTCGACGTTCTTCAAGGTTTTTGCGGCGCGCGCGATGCCCTGCTCGATGGCATCCTGAAAGCTCTTCGTGGACGACGACGTGATTTCGGTGACGCGGGCAACGGACATGGCTTCCTCCTGCCAAAACGCTCAGTTACGAAAACGAGCGTAGCGCCGGCCCAATGCAACCACAAGCCGGCGCAGGATCGGGTCGGATCAATGGCCCTTGGCGATCCGGTCGAAGGCCATCAGCTTTTCCAGCAGCGCCGGCATGTCCTTGAGAGGCACCATGTTGGGGCCATCCGAAGACGTCGAATTGTCCGGGTCCTGATGGGTTTCGATGAAGACGCCGGCGACGCCGACGGCAACGGCCGCGCGCGCGAGCGTCGCGACAAAGCGCCGTTCGCCGCCGGAGGAGCCGCCTTGCCCGCCCGGCTGCTGCACGGAATGGGTGGCGTCGAAGATAACCGGGGCGCCAATCTCGGCCATGACCGGCAGCGCACGCATGTCCGAGACCAGCGTGTTGTAGCCGAACGAGACACCGCGCTCGGTGGTCAGCACGTTCGGATTGCCGGAACCGGTGATCTTGGCGACGACGTTCTTCATGTCCCAGGGCGCGAGGAACTGGCCCTTCTTCACATTGATGACTTTGCCGGTCCTGGCGGCGGCGACCAGCATGTCGGTCTGGCGCGAGAGAAAGGCCGGGATCTGCAGGACATCGACATGCGGCGCTACGATCGCGCATTGCTCCTCGTTGTGGACGTCAGTCAGCACAGGAAGGCCAAACTCCTTGCGCAGATCGTCGAAGATCGGCATCGCCGCATCGAGCCCGGCGCCGCGCGTCGCCGACAGCGAGGTGCGGTTGGCCTTGTCGTAGCTGGTCTTGTAGACGAGGCCGATGCCCAGACGTTCCGTCAGTTCCTTGAGCGCGCCCGCCATGTCGAAAGCATGCTGGCGCGATTCAAGCTGGCACGGGCCGGCGATCAGCGACAGCGGCGCATTGTTGGCGAAGACGACCTTGCCGACGGTTACCGATGAATTGGGCGCCAGGGGCTTGCTCATGGGATCTCCCGGAAGATGAAGGCGGCGCCCTGCCCGGGCGCCGGTGGAACGACGACATCATTGCCGCTCATGTTGTGATCGACGGCGCCGGCCGCAAGCACGTGCGCAACTGAAGCTTTGTCGCGGATCGAGAAAACAATCGCCTCAAACCGGAAATGCGACGACGGCTTGGCCGCCAGGCCGAAGCGCCGCGCGTAGGTTTCAGGCGTGACGACGCTCAGGATTGCGTTCGGCAGCCGCACCGCGTCGCCCGCCCCAAGGTCGTCGGCACTCGCGCCGACGGCGATAGAGATCAGCCCGATCTGCGCGGAAGGCGCGTCGCTGACCGCAACCACTTCGACGATGCCGGTCACGCCATTGGCATGCGCCTGAAGCGCCGTGCGATCGATCTTTGGCGCGTTGACGCGCTCGCAGGCGAAGAGAAAGGCTTCCGGCGCCTCCTTGGCGGCCGCGAAGGCCAGCTTGAAAGACGCCGTATCGCTCTTTCCGTTCGCGTCGGTGAACACGCGTGAGAAACTAAGCATGTCGCCGGCCGACAGGCCGGCTTCGACAAAGCGCGTATGGTCGGCGTCGGCATTGCCGGCTCCAAGCACGACGGCCGAAAAACCCTCCTCGCCCAGCCGCTCGCGATAAAGGCGGTCGCGCGCTATGAAGACATTGCCGGCCGCGATCGCTTGTCCTGCTGCCTGTTCATTTCCCACCGCCAGCGGCTCGAGATAGGTGCCGTCGGCGAAAAAGACGCAGGCATTCTGCGTGCCGAATGGGTGGATGCCCGTGGGCGCGACGACAAAGCCGAGTGAGGCCAGACGCGACCGCGCGGCATCGAGGCTTCCGGTAGGCAGCACGAGGTGGTCGAGCGGATGGGCGGAACTTTTGATCATGCCGGCGCGGTGTGCCCCATTCCGGCCGGCTGTTCAAGAGCGGCGGCCCCGACGGACCGTGCTCTGCCGCTTCAGGCTGCGGCCACGACATCCGCCGAATAGCGCAGTTCTCGCAGCGGCTTCACCTTGCTGGTCGTGTCCGCATAGATCGGATCCGCCTTGTAGGCGGCAAGGGCCGCCTCGTCCTCGAATTCGGCATAGACGACGACATCGATCGCGTTGGAAAACAGATCGACCTTGGTGTTGAGCGTCACCTCGAAATGCTTCGAGTGCGGAATCTTGCCGAGCGCCAGCAGGCCCGAGCGCACAGCCTCGACATCTTCCCTGCGCCGCACGCTGAAGAAAACGATGTGCCGGATCAAGCCAGCCTCCCTGGTCTTCGGTTCAGCGGTGTTTCTGTGGGAGCAACGCCCGGGCGTCAACCGGCAACGATGTCGCGCCGCGATGCGAAAGCGGCGAGACCTTACCCGGTGACGTAGCGCACGATGCGTGACACTTCCCGTACGGTCGCGTCGAGGTAGTGGCCGCGATTGTAGAGGCCGTCCCAGAACAGGAAGAAGGTGACGGCGGCGATGACGATCACATAACGCATGGCTAAAACTATCCCATGCGGACAGCCGGAACCAGAGCGGCCGGGGCAGCGATTTTGGCAGTTCACTGCTTTTTGCCTGAGCTTTCCCGTCAGCGGCGGCGCGGGCGGCCGCCTAGGCAGCCGCGTCGACGCGGCACGACGTCAAAGCGTGATGCGATATCTGGCAAAGCCCGCCTCGCCATCGCCGGCAGGCTCTATCTTCAAGGATTTCACGTCGGCGATGAAATCCTTGGCGCCCGGTCCGGTCTCGAAGACGACGCTGGCGCCGGGCAGCGGCGCGAACGACCAGTTGTCGTCCGCCGAAGGGTTGATCGTGCCCTCGCTGACGACGTAGCGCACGATCACGTCGCGGTTGGTGTCCGGCGCTTCGTAGATGATCTTCGAGGCGTCGATGTCGGGGAAATTGCCGCCGCCGCCAGCGCGGTAATTGTTGGTGGCAACGACGAATTTCGCTGCCGGATCAATCGGTTTCCCGTTGAATTTCAGGTCGGCGATGCGATTGGAACCGGCGTTCGCGACGCCGCCCTTGGCATCGTATTTCGGCGGCTGCGACAGGTCGATCCGGTAGGTGATGCCGTCGATGACGTCGAAATTATAGGATGGGAAGTCTGTGTTGATCAGCAGCTGATCCGCTTTGCCCGGCTCGATATGGTTGAAGATGCCGGCGGACATCTCCAGCCATTCCTTCACCTCGGTGCCGGTGATTTCGACGGCGCGCACTGTGTTCGGGTAAAGATAGAGGTCGGCGACATTCTTGATGGCGATATCGCCCGCGGGAACGTCGGTATAGTAGTCGGCGCCGTTGCGGCCGCCGGCCTTGAAGGGCGCCGCCGCCGACAGGAGCGGCACGTCCTTCCACTCAGTGCTCTTCAATATGTCCTTGAGATACCAGGTCTGCGCCTGGTTGACGATCTGGACGGACGGATCGTCGGCCACCAGAGCGAAGTAGGAGTAGAGCGGCGCCGATGTCTTGCCGACGGGGCGGCGGACATAGGCAAGGGTTGCCTCGTGGTCCTGCTCGAGCGCCGCGATGATGCGCTTGTCGTCGCCAACTGTTGCCTTGTTCTTGTTGTCGACGCGCTCATAGATCGGCCGCGCCTCGGAGGTGGCCGAGACGATCCGCCACTTCGAGCCGTCGCGCTCCAGAAGCAGGTCGATCAGACCCATATGCGAACCCCAGAAGCCGCCCATGACGGCCGGCTTGCCCTGCAGCGTGCCCTTCTCGGTGTCGACGCCTGCGAGCGCCTGGAAATCCTTCTTGCCGGGGAAGACCAGATGCTGGTGGCCGGTGAAGACCGCGTCGATGCCCTCGACGCCGGCGACGAAGAACGAGGCGTTCTCCATCTTGTCGCCTTGCTTGATATCGATGCCGGAATGCGAAAGCGCGATGACGATATCGGCGCCTTCCTCCCTGATCTGCGGCACCCAGGCCTTGGCCGCCTCGACGATATCGCGCGTCTGGACGTTGCCTTCGAGGTTCTTCAGGTCCCAGACCATGATCTGCGGCGGCACGAAGCCGATGACGCCGATCCTGATCGGTTGCTCGGCCCCTGACCCATCCTTGATCTTCCTGTCGAGGATGACATAGGGCTTGAGGTAGAGCTTGTCGTCGCGCGGGTTCGCGGCAAGCGTGGTGCCGCGGATCAGGTTCGCGCAGACGAAGGGAAAGTTGGCGCCGGCCAACACCTTGTCGAGAAAGGACAGCCCATAATTGAATTCATGGTTGCCGAGCGTCGAGCATTCATAGCCGAGCACGTTCATGCCCTTCATGACGGGGTGCAGGTCGCCGTCCTTCATGCCTTTCTCGTAGGCTATGTAGTCGCCCATCGGACTGCCCTGCAGCAAGTCGCCATTGTCGATCAGCATCGAATTCACGGCTTCCTTGCGCACCGCGTCGATCAGCGAGGCGGTGCGCGACAGGCCCATCGTGTCGTTCGCCTTGTCGGCGTAGTAATCGTAAGGCAGCAGGTTCACATGGATGTCGGTCGTCTCCATGATCCTGAGATGCGCCTGATTGGCCGCGGCGCGGGCGGAGAACGGATGCAGCATGATCAGCGCGCCGCCGGCAGCGGCGCCAGCCAGGAATTCGCGACGGGAGAATCCGCGACGGGAGATGGGCAGCCGTGACATTTTCTTCTCCTCTTCGACAACGCGACGACCCTGCCCCCAGGCATGGAGCATGGCGCTGATGAGGCTTCGAGTCCACGCGCGCGAAAGGCCTTTCGATCACGAGAAGGTGACGTCTCGATGAAGCCGATGACGGCGAGGAAATCAGCTCTTGTCGTCGTCGCCCTGGGTGATCAGCCGCGCGCTGCGCTGGCCGGTAAGATATATCCATAGCCAGCTAAGCGAGACCGCCAGGCGGTTGCGGAAGTCGATCAGGAAATAGATGTGCGCTATGCCCCAGAGCCACCAGGCGGGCCAGCCGGTGAGCTTGATCCAACCGAAATCGATGGCGGCGGCGCGCTTGCCGATCGTCGCCAGGTCGCCGGCATGCTTGTAGCGGAAAGGACGCGTCGCGGTGTCGCCGGCCAGCCGCGCCTTGATCGTCGCGGCGACGTGCTTGCCCTCCTGCTTGGCCGACGGCGCCACACCCGGTACCGGCTTTCCATCCGGCCGCAGCACATGCGCGGTGTCGCCGATGACGAAAATGTCTGGATTGCCGGGCACAGTGAGATCGGGTTCGACCAGCACCCGGCCCGCCCGGTCGGCCGCAGCCCGCAGCCATTCGGCCGCGGGCGAAGCTGCGACGCCGGCCGCCCAGATGATCGTCCTTGCCGGCAGGCGCCTGTCGCCGAAGACGACGCCTTCGGCATCCAGTTTCGTGACAGGGCGCCCGAGCTCGACGGTGACGCCCAGCCGTTCCAGCGCCTTGCGGGCATAGTCGGAAAGCTGCGGCGCGAAATTGGCCAGGATCCGGTCGCCAGCCTCGATCAGCACGACGCGCGCCTGTCGGGTATCGATGTTGCGGAACTCGCCGCGCAGCGTGTCATGCGCGAGCTCGACAATGGTGCCTGCGAGTTCGACGCCGGTCGGCCCGCCGCCGACAATGACCAGCGTCAGCAGGGCCTGGCGCTTGGCCGGGTCGGTTTCGCGCTCCGCCTGCTCGAAAGCCAGCAGGATGCGTCGCCGGATCGTCGTGGCATCCTCGAGCGTCTTCAGACCCGGCGCGAACGGCTCCCACTCGTCATGGCCGAAATAGGCGTGGCGCGCGCCGGTGGCGAGCACCAGCGTGTCGTAAGGAACCGAGCTGCCGTCTTCGAGCAGCACGCGTTTGCCGGCGCGGTCGACGCCGGTGACATTGCCGAGAAGCGTCGTCACGTCCTTGCGCCTGCGCAGCAGATGACGGATCGGCCAGGCGACCTCCGAGGTCGCCAACGACGTCGTCGCCACCTGGTAAAGCAGCGGCTGGAAAAGATGGTGATTGCGCTTGTCGATCATGGTGATGCGCACAGGAGCTCCCGCCAGCGCACGCGTGAGTTCGAGGCCGCCGAAGCCGGCGCCGACGACAACGACGTTATGCTCGGTTTCGCTCATTTCATTCCGCCTCGCCAAGTGTAACCGTCACCCATGATGTAAGTATTTTTGTGCACTGCAACAATGTTGGATCGGGCAATAACCATGCCCGGGAGTCGTCGCGCGGCGTCGTGAATGCACATGCGACCGCACAGCCATGAGTATAGCGTGAAACAAATCGACAGGAGCCAAGCATGGCCGACAACCGTGACGACGAAGGGCCGGCGCAATACGCCTCGCCGCCCTGCTTCATGCATGAACTCGACCCGGAATACCGGGAGCCGTTCTCCGACTGGACGGATGTCAGACGCTGGCGCAAGGCCGAGCGCGAGCGGCTCATCGGCGCCCGCCTTGTCGTCTCAGCCGATGCGCGCGCGGCCATGTCTGCGCGCATCGCGGACGGCCTCGACGCGCTGATCGGAGACATAGCCGGCCGGATGGTCAGCCTCTACTGGCCATTTCGCGGCGAGCCGGATCTGCGTGGCTGGATGGCCTCGATCAACGATCGTGGTGGCCGCACCGCGCTGCCTGTCGTCATCGAGAAGGGACAGCCGCTGGTGTTTCGCGCCTATAGACCGGGCGACCGGCTGGAAAAGGGCGTCTGGAACATTCCAATCCCTGCCGAAGGCGACCCGGTGCTGCCCGACATCGTGATTTCGCCGATTGTCGGCATCGATCCCGGCAACTATCGGTTGGGCTATGGTGGCGGTTTCTTCGACCGCACGCTGGCGGCCATGCCGTTCAGGCCGCTCGTCATCGGCGTCGGTTACGAACTGCAGCGCATTCCGACGATCTATCCGCAGCCGCACGACATTCCGATGACAACTGTGGTGACCGAAGCCGCAGCGGCCTAAGCCATCTCGGGCCGCAGCCCGACCGCCGTGCGATCGACGATCTCGCGCAGCGCGAAGGATGAGTTGATCTTCGTCACATGCGGCATGGCAGACAGCCATTCCTTGTGGATACGCTCATAGTCGACGAGATCCTTCGCCGCGATGCGCAGAATGTAATCGTATTCGCCCGACATCAAATGGCAGGAGAGCACGTTCGGGCAGCGCTTGATCGCCGCCTCGAAATCCGACAGCGTCTTTTCGAATTGCCCTGACAGCGATATGTGCACGATCGCCGTCATCTGGTGGCCGAGCGCGGAATTGGACAGCCTGGCGTGATAGCCGCGGATGGTCCCGGCTTTTTCCAAATTGTCGAGCCGGCGCGAACAGGCCGACTGCGACAGCCCGACCTTCTCGGCAAGCGCCGCATTGGGTATCCGCCCATCCTTCTGCAAAGTCTCCAGAATGGCGATATCAATCCTGTCGAGCGGCATTTTTCGTGGTTCCTGCGAATTTCTAGTGATTTCGCGCAACAATTATCGAAGAGCGACCGTTGCCGCAAGTGCATTCGCAAACACATACGGAACGATTCGTGGTTGACTGCGGTTACTGCGTGTCCACCTCCGAATTTGGAGCCGGTGGCATGCACCAATGACAGGGAGAGCGCCCCTTGAAGGGCGCGGACAGGAGAAAAAAGATGCGTGTCGGCTGCCCCAAGGAAATCAAGAACCATGAATATCGCGTCGGTTTGACGCCCGGCTCGGTCCGCGAATATGTCGCGCATGGCCACGAAGTGCTGGTCGAGACAGGCGCTGGCGCCGGTATCGGCGCCGACGACAACGCTTACCGCGCCGCCGGCGCGACCATCGCCAAGACGGCCGCCGACGTGTTCGCCAAGTCGGACATGATCGTCAAGGTCAAGGAGCCGCAGCCCAACGAATGGGTCCAACTGCGCGACGGCCAGATCCTCTACACCTATCTGCATCTCGCTCCCGATCCGGAGCAGACCAAGGGTCTTCTTGGCTCGGGCGTGACCGCGGTCGCTTATGAGACCGTAACAGACGATCGCGGCGGCCTGCCGCTGCTCGCCCCGATGTCGGAAGTCGCCGGCCGCCTTTCGATCCAGGCCGGCGCGACCGCGCTGCAGAAGGCCAATGGCGGCCGCGGCGTGCTGCTCGGCGGCGTGCCCGGCGTGCTGCCCGGCAAGGTCACCGTGCTTGGCGGCGGCGTCGTCGGCCTGCATGCGGCCAAGATGGCGGCCGGCCTCGGCGCCGATGTCACCATCATCGACCGCTCGATCCCGCGTCTGCGCCAGCTCGACGACATTTTTGGCGGCCGCGTGCATACGCGTTACTCGACCGTCGAAGCGCTGGAGGAAGAATGCTTTTCGGCCGACGTCGTGATCGGCGCCGTGCTGATCCCGGGCGCCGCCGCGCCTAAGCTCGTGACCCGCGAAATGCTTTCCGGCATGAAGAAGGGCTCGGTGCTGGTCGACGTCGCGATCGACCAGGGCGGCTGCTTCGAGACCTCGCATGCCACGACGCATGCCGATCCGACCTATGAGGTCGACGGCGTGATCCACTATTGCGTCGCCAACATGCCCGGCGCCGTGCCGGTCACTTCGGCGCACGCGCTCAACAACGCGACACTGCATTACGGCTTGCAACTCGCCGACAAGGGCCTCAAGGCGCTGGTCGACGACCATCACCTGCGCAACGGCCTCAATGTCCATAAGGGCAAGATCACCAACCGCGCCGTCGCCGAAGCGCTCGGCTACGAAATGGTCGAACCGAAGGCGGTTCTTGCCGCCTGATAAATTCGCAGAGCTTTCCTTCAGTCGCCCGCCGGGTCACTCCGGCGGGCTTTTTCTTGAGCGCAAACTGGTCGCATCAAGAAAACCGGGCAACAAAAAAGCGGAGCAAAAGCCCCGCTTCCTCGAATGTTGCGACCTGCCGCCGGTCCATCCGCGGTCGGCAAATCATCAACGACTGCTTTCTAGCGCAGTAGTGCGACGGGAATACGACAGTCTCGAAATGCGCCTTTTCTCGTCTTCCGCCAATATGCGCCCTTGTGTGAAATGCTTCACATTCGCTCGACAAGAAAGACGCCTAGAGACGGACCGTTACTGGCGGCCTGAGCCTGCCGGGTCGGACAAGTCCGGCCCGGACAGCACTGGCCGACAGCTTCTGTCAGACCCTCCAACGGCCCGCCCGACCATCGGCGGGCTTTTTTTTGGGTCATGCCCGCTCGATGCGGCATTGATAGCAATTGTTCCGGGCCGAGCGGACATGGATGTAGGCGATGTCGTCGCGCCCAAACAGCGTCCGCGCCCGGGCGGCAATCTCGCCGGTCGGCGTGACGGCGCCGCTGCCATAGACGATGCGATCGTCCTCGCCATAGCCCCTGACGATATAGTCGCTGCTTTCGAGCATCTCCGGCAGCGCATCGCCCTCGGCGGCGCGCTCGCATTCCTCGGCGTGCAGGAAGATCGGGCCGGTTTCGGCATAAGGCTGCAGTTGCGGGAACGGCCGGTAGGCCACGATCAGGTAGCCTTTGCCCGCGGCGACATTCTTCATGCAGTGCCTGCAGGGTACGCCGTCGCCATCGGAGATCCGGCGCTCCGGGGTGCGGCCGTAGGCATCGAGCCCTCCCCGCTGCAAGGCGCGCACGGCTTCGGTCGGCAAGGCTTGGAACTGGATGCCCATGGCAAATCTCCGGTGTCGATTTCCGGAAATTATGCCTGTGCGACGGTGTCTCCCACCCGATTCCTGACTGACGCCGCGCACAAGTGAAAGAGCCCGGCCGCCTTGAACAGGCCGGGCTCCGTTGTCGGTATTATCGGCTCAGCTTCACCGCACGAAATCGTCGAAGCGGCGCAGCGTCACGCGCCGGTTGCGCCAGTTCTCCTGCTGGGTCTGCACAAGCAGGAATTCCTCGCCATAGCCGACGGTGTCCAGCGCGAAGGCGGGCACGCCAAACTCACCCACCAGCGTCCGCTTCAGCGACGCGGCGCGGCGTTCGGACAGGACCTGGTTCGATTCGAAAGAACCCACGGCGTCTGTATGGCCTTCGATCAGGATGCGGGCGCCGCGGTCGCGCCGCAAGATGCGATGGAGCGCGTCGGCAATGATTTCGACCTTGCCGTATTGCGAAGGGGCGATGGCGGCCGAGCCGAATTCGAAATTGATCGACTGGATGTCGATCGAGCGCGCCATGCGCCGCAGATCGGGCCGGCGCTTGAACTCGCGAATGGTGACGCGCTCGTTCGGGCTTAGCTTCTTCCTGGGCGCGGCGTCGAGCTGGCGCTCGATCGTGGCAGCCGAAGGCGTGGTCGCCTGCGCGGATGCCAGGCTCGGCATGGCAATTGCCGCGATCATGGCTACGGCGAATGTACGTCGGGTCAGCATGTCTTTTCTCCTATAAGCCCGGCCTCGTAATGCGGCCGGGACAATGGCAAAGACAGTCTGAAGCGGCGATGAACGAGGCGTTCAGGCGGTGAGACGTTATAGCTTGCCGTTCAGAATTGCTTGAACGGCTTAGCCTCGCATGACGCTGGCCGAGCGCTCGGCGAAGCTCAGCGGATGCACGACCTCCTTCTTCTGCGCCACCGGCGTGAAGCCGAGCTTCTGGTACAGCGGGAGAGCCGCCGGATGGTCGAGCGTGCAGGTCTGCACGGTGACGCGCCTTGGCCCATGCGCCCAGGCCGCCGAGATCGCGGCGCCAAGGAACCAGCGGCCGATGCCCTGGCCGTGCGCATGCTCCATCATGCCGAAATAGGCGAGATCCACCTCGTCCGGCAGATGCGGCTTGAGGTCGAAGAAGCCGGCGGGAGCGCCGTCGAGATAGAGCACCCTGATGTCGCGGTCCTCGCGGTGCAGGCCGGCGGCAAGCTCCTCGTCGCTCAGCCTCAGCACATTGACCCAGTGCCATTTGCGCCCGACGCGATCCATCAGATAGCGATAGAAATGGAGCGGGATATCTTTCGTCTTCAGCAGCGCGATCTGGCGGTTGTAGGGGATCGGCGGCGAAACCGCCGGCGCCGCATGCATCTCCAGGAACGTGACCGTGACATCGATATCTTGCAGCGCGCCGTTTTCCATCATTCTTTCCCCGTCACCACCGGCGTGTCGCCGAGACCGCCCCATTCTGTCCAGGAACCATCGTAAAGCCGGTTGTCGGTATGGCCGAGCGTCTCCAGCGCCAGCGTGATCGCCGCCGCGGTGATGCCCGAGCCGCAGGACGTGACGACCGGCTTCGACAGGTCGATGCCGGCGCCCTCGATCACCTTGCGCAAGCGATCCTTGGGCAGCAGCTCGCCATTCTCGGCAAGCGCCGTGATCGGAACATTGCGCGCGCCAGGCATATGGCCCGAACGGACGCCTGGGCGCGGCTCCGGATCGGTGCCGGCAAAGCGGCCTGAAGAGCGCGCGTCGGCGATCTGGCTCTTCCGGCCGCCGACGATCCTGCGCATCTCGTCGAGCCCGACAACCCGGCCCGCGTCGAAATCGGCGTGGAAGACGCTTGGCGCGATCTTCGTCGGCTCAGCCGTCACGGGTCGCCCCTCGGCCTTCCAGCGGTCGATGCCGCCGTTAAGGATGTAGACCTGGAAGACGCCCATGACGCGGAACATCCACCAGGCGCGCGGCGCCGAGAACAGGCCTGGACCGTCATAGACGACGATCGTGTCGTCGGCCGAAACGCCCATGGCGCCGACATATTGGGCGAAGTGCTGTGGCGAGGCCAATGTGTGCGGCAGTTTCGAATCCGGATCGGAAACCGCATCCTGGTCGAGGAAGCGCGCGCCGGGAATGTGCGCGGCATCGTATTCGGCGCGGGCGTCGCGCTTTTGCGCCGGCAGGTACCAGGAGGCGTCGATGATGGTGAGGCCTGGCTCGCCAAGCTGCTTTTCCAGCCAATCGGCGTCGACGATGAAAGGGCTGTCCTGCGCCATTTTTGTTCTCCCTGCCCCGCCTCGCCTTAACGTCAATTCGCCGGTATCGGTCCGAAGCGAATACGGAAGCGCCGGTTCTCGCGGCCTTTCTTCTCGATCTTGCCGATATGTATCTCGCCGACCTCGCCTGTCGACTTCACATGCGTGCCGCCGCAGGGCTGGCTGTCGATCGAGCCGTTGTCGCCGATGCAGACCAGGCGGATATTGCCGGTGCCGACAGGTGGCCGCACATTCTTCGATTTCACCAAGCCGGGATTGGCGGCGAGCTCCTCGTCGGTGATCAGCCTTGTGAAGATCGGATGATCGGCGCGCACCAGCTCCATCAGCCTCGCCGTCACATCCTCCTTGCTGAAGCCGGCATCAGGAATATCGAAGTCGACGCGGCTGTCGTCCTCGGCAACCGCCGCCCCGGTGATCGGAAACGGACAGACCACGGTCAGCAGGTGGCAGGCGGAATGCATGCGCATCAGAAGGTGCCGCCGCTCCCAGTCGATCAAGAGCTTCAGCCTTTCGCCGACAGCGGGCAGTGCGTGCTCCGGTGCCGGCACATGGATGATCTCGTCCTTGGTCTCGCCGGTGATGGTGGCGGCGATCGCGATGCGGCCGCCGTCGGCGCGCTCAAATATCCCGGTGTCGCCCGGCTGCCCACCGGACGTTGCATAAAAGACTGTCCGATCGAGAAGGATGCCGCCACGATCGTTGATCGCGACGACCTCGGCCTCCGCCGTCTTCTGATAGGCGTCGTCGCGAAACCGCGCCTCGGTTTTGTACGCCATCATGCCACCTTTTCGAACGGCACTGAAATATCGGCTTTTTCTTCCATCCAGCCCGGCACCGGAAGATTCTTGCCGCGCAGGAACTCCGGATTGAAGAGCTTGGCCTGGTAGCGCGTGCCGTAGTCGGCAAGGATCGTCACGATGGTGTGGCCTGGTCCGAGCTCGCGCGCCAGTCGGACGGCTCCGGCGATGTTGATGCCGGTCGAGCCGCCGACGCAGAGCCCCTCTTCCTGGATCAGGTCGAAGATAATCGGCAAAGCTTCCTCGTCCGGGATCTGGTAGGAGAAATCCGGCGTGAAGTCTTCCAGATTGGCGGTGATGCGGCCCTGGCCGATACCTTCGGTGATCGAGCTGCCATCGGATTTCAGCTCGCCGCTGGTGTAGAAACTGTAGAGGGCGGCACCCAGCGGGTCGGCGAGCGCGATCTTGACGTCCTTGCTCTTGCCCTTGAGCCCGAGAGCGACACCCGCAAGCGTGCCGCCGGAGCCGACGGCCGAGACGAAGCCATCGATCTTGCCGCCGGTCTGGGCCCATATCTCCTGGGCAGTCGTGCGGACATGGCCGTCGCGGTTGGCGACATTGTCGAACTGGTTGGCCCAGATCGCGCCGTTCGGCTCCGAGCGCGCCAGTTGCTCGGCAAGGCGGCCGGACAGTTTTATGTAATTGTTGGCGTTTTTGTAGGGCACCGCCGGCACTTCGATCAGCTCCGCGCCCAGGATCTTGATCGTGTCCTTCTTTTCCTGGCTCTGCGTGTCGGGGATGACGATGACGGTGCGGTAGCCAAGCGCCTTGGCGACCAACGTCAAACCGATGCCGGTGTTGCCGGCAGTGCCTTCGACGATCAGCCCCCCGGGCTTGAGCAGGCCGCGCTGCTCGGCATCGCGGATGATGAAAAGGCCGGCCCGATCCTTTACCGATTGCCCGGGATTCATGAACTCGGCCTTGCCGAGGATCTCACAGCCGGTCGCTTCCGAAGCTTTGTTGAGCCGGATCAGGGGCGTGTTGCCGATCGCTTCGATCACAGAACGGGGCATGCGGGATTCCTTCATGTGTGCGGCGAGACCCTAAAAACCGGAAGCCGCGGTTTCAAGGCAAGATTTTGCCTGGTCCAGTCGCATTCCGGATGGTGCAATGCTCGCGATCATTTCAACGTCATGCGCAAAACCGCTCTTTTCAACCGATTTCTCCGCCGCTAGAGCAAACCGGAACATTCGCAGGACATCCCATGGCACTCTACCGGGCCAATCCGAAAGACGGTGTCGCCTGGATCACGGGCGGCAGCAGCGGCCTTGGCCGGGCGTTGGCCAAGGATCTCGCCAATCAAGGCTATGCCGTCGCGGTGACGTCGCTGCCGGAAGATCCAGCCGACACGCTGATCGTCGAAACGGCGCAGATGTCCGGACATGTGAAGTCCTTTCCCTGTGACGTGACCGACGAGCAGGGCATGGCGCGCGCGGCCGCCGCGATCGAAGAACAGATGGGGCCGATCGTGCTTGCCGTCTTCAACGCCGGCAACTATATCGCCACACCCGGCGAGAACCTGGTGGTGCGCGATTTCCATCGCTCCTTCGCCGTGAACTATTTCGGCATCGTCAACGGCGTGGTGCCGGTCGTCGAGCATATGCGCGTGCGCGGACGCGGCCATGTCGTCCTGGTCGGATCGGTCACCGCCTATTGCGGCTGGCCGACCACGGCGGCCTATGGCGGCACCAAGGCCGCGATCAACATCCTGGCGGAGTCGCTGAAATACGACTTCGACAAGATGAACATCCGCGTTCAGGTCATCAATCCGGGATTCGTCGACACGCCGCTGACCGAAAAGAACAAGCTGCCGATGCCGGGCCTGATGCCTGTACATCGCGCGTCACGCCGCATGGCGCGCGGCATCAGGAAGGGCGGCTTCGAAGTCACCTTCCCGTACCACGTAAGCTTGCCCCTGAAACTGCTCAGCCTGCTGCCGCGGCCGATCTGCCGGTTCGTCATTGGTCTCACCACCCACTGGTGGGGGCGGCCATTGCATTTCGACCGCAGGCTGCCCGGCAAAAAAGATCCGCCCCGCGACAAGGCGACATAAGCCGGCGAAACGGCGATTGCCTGCCGGCGGGGACGGCCATAGGTTGAGAATCATTGCTTGGAGACTGTAATGGGGCGGCGGATCGTGCTTGCGGTGCTTGGCCTTGCAGTCGTCCTGGTCGCCGGTTTCTTCCTTGGCCCGCGCGTGTCGGTCGATACGACAATCCGTTTCAATCCGTCGCTGATCGGCGACGATCCGCAGGCCTATCTGGCGCGTGAAGAGGCTGCCGTGCCCAATATCCGCGACGGGCTCGACAAGGAGATCATCTGGGCGAACCCGATGGTCCATGCCAAGACGCCCTTGGCCATCGTCTATATCCATGGCTTTTCCGCCTCGAAGGGCGAGGTCCGCCCCTTGCCGGACGACATTGCGGATGAACTGGACGCCAACCTCTTCTACACGCGCCTGACCGGCCACGGTCAGGATGGCGCGGCAATGGCGCAAGGCAGCGTCAATGCCTGGATCAACGACTATGAGGAGGCGTTGGCCATCGGCCGCGCCATCGGCGACAAGGTGATCGTCATCGGGACCTCGACCGGCGGCTCGCTGGCGGCGTGGGCCGCAACGCAGCCGGGCGCTTCGGACGATGTCGCCGCGATCGCGTTCATATCGCCCAATTTCGGCGTCAAGGCCTCCGGCGCCGAGTTGCTGACCATGCCCTGGGGCGGGCAACTCGCCGAGCTCGTTGGCGGCAAGGAGCGCAGTTTCCCCCCGCGCAACGCGCTCCACGAAAAATTCTGGACCACCAGATATCCGATGAAGGCGGTGCTGCCGATGGCCGCGCTCACGGAACTCGCTTATGGCGCGCCGGTCGAGAAGGCGACGGTCCCGGCCCTGTTCATCTTCTCCGATTCCGACAAGGTGGTGCGACCCGACCGGACGCGCGAGATTGCCGGACGCTGGGGAGCTCCGCACGAGCTGGTGCCGGTCGACGATACCGGCGATCCGGACAATCACGTCATCGCCGGCGATGTGCTGTCGCCGCAGACCACGGCCTTTCTCACCCAGCGCATCGTGGTGTGGGTGAAGGCGCTGATGCAGCAGCAGTCAGGCGAGTGAAGTCAGGCCAGTGAAATGAAAAACGGCCGAAGCATCGCTCCGGCCGTTCCTGTTCGCGTGGTTCTGCTGGGCTTAAGCGGCCCGGTTCGCCGGACGCTTGCCGCCGAAGCGGCGCTTGTTGTTGCCCTTGAAGCGCTTGAAGCCGTCAGGCTTGCTCGAGCCATTCGGCTTGGCCGCAGTCGGGCGTTCGCCCTGCGGCTTCGGAGCGCGTTCGCCATGAGGCTTGCCGCCGAAACGCTTGTTGTCGCCACCGTTGCCAGGACGGCGGCCATCGCGGCGGGCGCCGTGATGCTCGCGATCATTGGCCGGTTCGAAATGACGCTCGGTCTTTTCCCTGGGGTCGCGCTGCGGATCGGGGCTGCCGAGGTGATCGGCGACGACCGGCAGCTTCATGCGGATGATACGCTCGACCTGCCGCAGCTTGGCGTTCTCCGAAGGATCGCAAAGCGTGATGGCAATGCCGTCCCTGCCGTTGCGGCCGGTGCGGCCGATGCGGTGGACGTAGCTTTCCGCCTCATCCGGCAGGTCGAAATTCACGACATGGCTGATGCCGGGAACGTCAATGCCGCGCGCCGCAATATCGGTGGCGACCAGGATGCGAACCGAGCCATCGCGGAAATCGTTGAGCGCCTTCTGGCGCGCATTCTGCGATTTGTTGCCGTGGATGACGGCAGCCTCGAAACCGTCACGGGCCAGGTCCTTGGTGACGCGGTCGGCGCCATGCTTGGTGCGCGAGAACACGATCACCGAGCGCATTGCCTCGTCGGCGAGCATCTTGGACAGCACCTGGCGCTTCTGCTTGGTGCGGGCGAGCACCACACTCTGCACGATCTCGACTGCCGCGGTGCTTTGCGGCGAAACTTCGATGCGGACGGGGTTCTTCAGCAAGCCCTTGGCAAGCTCTGCGATCTCATCGGGCATGGTGGCCGAGAACAGTGCCGTCTGGCGGTCCGGCGCGGTCGCCTTGGCGATGCGCTTGACGTCGTTGATGAAGCCCATGTCGAGCATGCGGTCGCCCTCGTCGAGGACGAGCCATTTGGTGTCGGCAAGGATGAGATCGCCCTCGCGCACCAGGTCGGTCAGGCGGCCCGGCGTGGCGATCAGAATGTCGACGCCGGGCGCAACCTTCTTCACCTGGCTGAAGCGCGAGACGCCGCCGAGCACCAGCGCGGTCGAGACATGCGCGCCCTTGGCGAGGATCTTGATGGTGTCCTCGATCTGCACGGCAAGTTCGCGCGTCGGCGCCAGGATGAGCGCACGCGTCGTCTTCGGCCGGCGCTTGGTGCCGAGCCCGATGATCTTGGACAGGATCGGCAACGCAAAGGCCGCGGTCTTGCCGGAGCCGGTCTGGGCGATGCCAAAAATATCGCGGCCTTCCAACTGCGGCGGGATCGCCTGCATCTGGATCGGCTTGGGATCGGCGAAGCCGGCGGCATGAGTGGCCTTCAGCAACGCGCCCGAAATTCCAAGTGCGGCGAAACCATTCAGTTCCGCCATGTTTTCGTTGGTCAAAATATTCTTCTTTCACGCGGCCTTGTGGCCGCAAACATCAATGGCGGCAGGGCGCAACCTGCCGTCGGATAAATTATCATGGAACGACAAGGCGGCGGACGATCGTCCGCGCGGCTGCGCTGTCGTGCCCGCAAGCATCATGCCTCGGGGCTTTTTCGCCAGCTTGCCGATCGACCAGGGCCGATTTGCCGGAAAGAGGGAAAACAGACGCAACCAGTCTCATTCATCGAGAAGGCCGGATTCGTTCCCGGCCCAAGCGCCTATGCCGCTGCATATGGCCGAGTCCGGCCCGAAATGCAAGGGGCTTCATGTTGCAGTGCAACAAAAATGAGGGCGCTTGCGCTCCCCTATCCCGGCGATTACCACAAATCACTTATCCGTTTTGGGGACCAGCGATGAAAGACGTGCTGAAGGAACTCGAGCGCCGCCGCGAGATTGCCCGCATGGGCGGCGGCAAGGACCGCATCGAGGCGCAGCATAAGAAGGGCAAGCTCACCGCTCGCGAGCGCATCGAGGTCTTCCTCGACGAGGGCTCGTTCGAAGAGTTCGACATGTATGTCGAGCACCGGTCGACCGATTTCGGCATGGAGAAGACCAAGATCGCCGGCGACGGCGTCGTCACCGGCTGGGGCACCGTCAACGGTCGCCCGATCTATATCTTCGCCAAGGATTTTACCGTGTTCGGCGGCTCGCTGTCGGAGGCGCATGCGGAGAAGGTCATCAAGGTCCAGGAGATGGCGCTGCGCAATCGCGCGCCGATCATCGGCCTCTATGACGCCGGCGGCGCGCGTATCCAGGAAGGCGTGGCGGCACTCGGCGGCTATGCGGAGATCTTCCAGCGCAATGTGCTTGCCTCCGGGGTCATTCCGCAGATCTCGCTGATCATGGGTCCCTGCGCCGGCGGCGACGTCTACTCGCCTGCCATGACCGATTTCATCTTCATGGTGCGCGACACCTCCTACATGTTCGTCACCGGGCCGGACGTGGTAAAGACAGTGACCAACGAGACGGTGACCGCCGAAAGTCTCGGCGGCGCATCCGTCCACACCACCAAGTCCTCGATCGCCGACGGCGCCTATGACAACGACGTCGAGGCGCTCTTGCAGATGCGCCGGCTGGTCGATCTGCTGCCGGCCTCCAACACCGCCGAAATTCCCGAGGTCGAGTGCTACCAGTCGGTGACGGACCACGACCTGTCGCTCGACCGGCTGATCCCGGACAATGCCAACAAACCCTATGATATCAAGGAACTGATCCTGAAGGTTGCCGACGAAGGCGATTTCTTCGAGATCCAGCAGAGCTTTGCCAAAAACATCGTCACCGGCTTCGGTCGGGTCGACGGCCGCACGGTGGGCTTCGTCGCCAACCAGCCGATGGTGCTGGCAGGCGTGCTCGATTCCGACGCCAGCCGCAAGGCGGCGCGTTTCGTGCGCTTCTGCGATTGTTTTTCTATTCCGATCGTCACCTTCGTCGACGTGCCGGGCTTCCTGCCGGGCACCGCGCAGGAATATGGCGGGCTGATCAAGCATGGCGCGAAGCTGCTCTTCGCCTATGCCGAGGCGACCGTGCCGAAGATCACCGTGATCACCCGCAAGGCCTATGGCGGCGCCTATGACGTGATGGCGTCGAAGCATCTGCGCGGCGACATGAACTATGCCTGGCCGACGGCACAGATCGCCGTGATGGGCGCCAGGGGCGCGGTCGAGATCATCTATCGCAAGGACATCGGCGATCCGGAGAAAATCGCCGCGCATACAAAGACTTACGAGGATCGCTTCCTGTCGCCTTTCGTCGCTGCCGAACGCGGCTATGTCGACGAGGTGATCATGCCGCATTCGACCCGGCGCCGCGTCGCGCGGGCGTTGCGCATGTTGCGCAACAAGGACATGCAGAATCCCTGGAAGAAGCACGACAACATTCCGCTGTGAGAATGCCTCCTCCATCAGCCGAGAGGAAAACAACCGCTAGCATGAGCGCGGAGACGAAATGCGAATAACACTTGCGGCCCAGGGCCTTATTCCGTGCAAGGGCTATGGCGGCATCCAGCGGCAGGTCGAATGGCTGACCACGGAAATGGTCAAGATGGGGCATCAGGTGACGCTGATCGCCGGCCCGGGGTCGTCGCATCCGATGTGCGAGGTCCGCCACGCGGTCACCAATGACGAGTGCCGCGCGGCCGTTCCCAAGGACACTGACATCGTCCATCTCCATGCCTGGAAGGTCGAGGTCCCCTTTCCGACGCTCAATACCGAGCGCGGCCACCTGCCGGACTATCCGAGGCTGCAGCCGAACTGGAGCTTCATCAGCGCCCGCCATGCCGAGCTGCATGGCCGCAAGACCTTCGTCTACAACGGCTTTCCGGTCGATGCCTATCGCCTGGCGCCGTCGAAGAACGACCATCTGTTTTTTATGGCGGCCATCGCGCGGGCCGGAAAGGGTCTCAACCGCGCGGTGGACCTCGCGAAGAAATACGATTTCAAGCTCGATATCGCCGGCGGCTCGCGCTGGAAGCTGCTTGGCCGCAGCAAGACCCGCCGCGAGGGTGTCTTCTTCAAAAGCCTGTCGTCCCGCTTCCGCTATCACGGCATGGTCGATGGCGAACCGAAGGTGCGCCTGCTGGGCGAGACCAAGGCCTTTCTGAACCCGATTTCGTGGGAAGAGCCATTCGGCAATGCGCCGGTCGAATCGATGCTGTGCGGCACGCCGGTCCTCACGACGGCACGCGGCGCGTTGCCCGAAACTGTCGATGCCGACACCGGCCGTTTCTTCGGCACGGATGAGGAGTTTGCGCGCGGTTTCGGCGAAATTGGCGGTTTGCCGGCGCAAAGATGCCGCGAATCCGCGGCAGACAGGTTTCCGATCGAGAAGGCCGCAAAAGCCTATGTCGAGCTCTACCACCGCATTCTTGATGGCGAAGCGCTTCCGTGACAAATCACGCAGGCATTTCCCGTCGGCGATGGCCGTTCCGGATCGAGAAGGTATCGCGCATTGCGCCCCATCCTGGTTTTCTGTCTGCCGGCGATCGGTGACTTCATCCGCTGCCACGCGGCTATCCAGATCATCGCCGAGAGATTCCCGGGGCAGCCGATCGATATCATCACCTCGAGGATCGCCGCTCCGCTGGCGCGGCTGATGCCGCGTGTTCGCAAGGTCTGGATAGCGGAGAAGGACTGGAAGCCAGGACTGAAAGAGCGGGCGCGCCTGGCGCGAAAACTGCGCGAAGAGGATTATCAGGCGGCCTATATGCTCACCAGCAGCACCAAGGCTTCGCTGGTGCCGTGGCTTGCCGGAATACCGGAGCGCGTCGGCTATCCGCGCGAGTTCCAGTTCGGCATCGTCAACCGCCTGCCGGCCGGCTGGCTGAAAGCGATGGTGGCCTTCGGTCCGCGCAAGACACGGCTGGCGGAACAGGTCTGCGCAATCGCACGTCTCGGCAAAACGCCAGCCGAAGACGGGCCGTTGCCGGCTCCGCAATTGGTGGTCTCCGCCGAGGAGCTTTCCGGATGGCGTCGGCGCAACGGCGTCGACACGGACAGGCCGGCGCTCGCGCTCTACACTTCGGATTTTGCCAACAAGCGCTCATGGCCGATCGAGCGCTTCGTCTCGGTCGCGCGCGACCATGCTGCCCGCGGTTGGTCGGTTTGGCTGATCGGCGGGCCGCGCGAGCGGCAGGCCGCGGCGGAAATAAAGGCGCGACTGCCTGAGGCGATCGATTTCACCTCCACACCCGATATTGCGGAAGCGATGTGCCAGATCGCGGCCTCGACCGTCTTTCTCGGCGTCGACGGCGGCATTTCCCATGCCGCCGGCGCGCTGGGCGGTCCGTGCGTGCTCATCTACGGTTCGAACCGAGCCTATGTGCACGGTCCGGTCAACGGGCAGGTGGTCTTCCTCGAGCCGCCGATTTCGACGCCGGGTTGGGTGGAGAACACGCGCGCAGTGACTGAAGACAGGGTTCGTGAGGCGCTCGCGGCGGCGGTCCGAAAAAACGCGCCGCAATTCGCCTGACTTATTCCTCGGCCGCCGCTCCGAAACCCGCGCCTAGGCTCGCGCGAGCCGTGGTCGCCCATGGCGTCGCATGGTTGTCGATGCGCATCTGGAAAATGAAATAGGTCGGCGAGCAGAAGCCGATGCCCCTGACCTTGGCGGCGCCCGGCGTGTCCGCCGGCAGCGACTGGCACATATAGTCCTCGCGGCAGAAATGATCGGCCGAGCACGCCGGGCGGTTGCCGCGGTTGACGGCGCCACCGAGACATTGGTCGAAATTGTTGGTGGCCACGCAGATGTCGAACTTCTTGCCGCCGACCAGTCCGCAGATCTCGCTGGGCATCGGCTTGCCGGGTTTGAAGGCGGCGAAGGCGCGATCCTTGTCATCGCAGGCGCGATAGGCGAAGCCGCCTGGAACGCCGATCTTTGGCGGCCGGCAGGTATAGGCGGTGCGCGAGATCGCCGGCGCGAAGGCGGCGAACTGGCCGGTGATCTTGTAGCGGTCGTTGAAAGGCTGTGCGCTGTTGCTGGCGATAGTTCCGGTCAGGCATGGGTAGCCGGAAAATATTTTGTCGCTCTTCCTGGGTAGCAGGCATTGCGCCAATTTGGTTCTTACGCCCGAAGCGGTGGCGATCGGCATACAAACCGTGCCAGCGCCGCATTGCCAGGTGCCGCCGAAGCGACTTGCGTCTTCCGGCATCAGGCATGGCATCGCCGTTTCGGCCGGCG
Source organism: Mesorhizobium sp. B3-1-7 (assembly GCF_006439385.1). Taxonomy (NCBI): domain Bacteria; kingdom Pseudomonadati; phylum Pseudomonadota; class Alphaproteobacteria; order Hyphomicrobiales; family Phyllobacteriaceae; genus Mesorhizobium; species Mesorhizobium sp. B3-1-7. The sequence goes on along the minus strand of NZ_VFTL01000029.1, from coordinate 34,404 downwards.
CATAAGCGACCTCGCCCGTATCCTTCCAGGCGGCTGGCGGCGCGAAGGAGAGCGGGCGGAAGCGGTTGGGCTCCTTGCCCTCGGCGGTCGCCTTGAGCCACGCCTCGCGGCGCGGGATCTCGGCATGGAGATGCGGCGAGATGCCGACCTCGAGGCGGTTCAACGGCGAGGTCGTGGCGTCGTCCAGACCGATGAAATGGAAGCCGGCGGTCGAGCCCGCCTGATGGCAGCCCTGGCAGGCGCCGTTGTCGAGCCGCTCGACCAGAGCTTCCGGCGTGCGTACCAGTTTCAGCTTGGAATAGTCGAGCCCGGCAAAGTCCTTCGGGTCGAACAACGGCGTGAACGGATGATTGGCTTGCCTGGCGCTGCCGAAGGTCGACCAGGAGACGACTTTCCGGGCGAGAAATTCATCCGGGATTTCGTAGACGCCGAGATCGACGGCCGCGGCATTGGCGCGAACATAGTCGGCAAGCCGTGCCTTGAGCTCAGCATCCTCGGCAAGCCGGGCCATGTCCGGCGTATTTTCCAGCGGCTTCTCGCCGACCGCCGAACCATCGATGCCGAAGATGCGCATCAGGTAAGCGGCCTGCCCGCCGAACTCGGTTTCCTGGCCGGAAGGAAAGCGCACAACCTGCGCGTTGAGCTCGAGCTGCTTGAAGGAAAGGCTCGTCTTCTCGAGCGGCCCGCCGGTCAGCCAGCCGGCATCGACCGTTTCGTCGAGCTGCGGCGTCCAGCGGCCGGCAGCGCCCACGCAGCCACCATCGGCGTCTTGAGCGACGCGGTATATCGCGCTGAAGTTGAACGGCAGGCGCGAGGCCAGTTGCTTGCCGTTCTTCTTGAAGCTGTAGGCCAGGCGATAGATGAACCGCACCTCGCCGCAGCTCGTCTCGTTGCCAAGTGCTGCGAAGTCGCCCCGGTCGAGCCGGTTGACGACGCCGACAAGGCGGAAGCGCGCCGCGTTCGTCTTCAGCCAGCGCATGTCGATGATGCGGCCGACATTGCCGTCGGTCACTTCATAGAGAGTGCGGCCGCCAGTCTTCATGTCGCCGCGCAACGCGGCGACATCGCCGGCCACCGTGTCGACGATGGCGTGGTAGGCGGGTGCCTCATCGTAGAGGGATTTCAGGTCGTCGCTGCCGTCGACGCCGAACAGGCCGGCGAAACCGTATCCCCTGGCGTCGAGCGTGGCGAGGATGCGCGGGTCGTCGACGATGGTGATCGGGCGGTCGGCGGCGCGCGCCGACTGCGTAGCGGATAGAGCCAGGAGAAGGGCTACGATAGAGAGCACCAGCCGTTTCATCGGACAGCGCTCTCCGCCAGTTCGCGAAGAACCGGCACCATGGCCAGAGGCAGGTCCTCGGCTATCAAACCCGGCCCAAAACGGTTGCCGGCTTCGGCATGGATCCAGACCCCGGCGCAAGCCGCTTCGAAGGCCGGCATGCCTTGCGCGAGAAGCCCGGCAATGATGCCCGCCAGCACGTCGCCCGAGCCGGCGGTGGCGAGCCAGGGCGCGCCATTGCTGTTGATCGCGGCGCTGCCATCCGGCGAAGCGATCACGCTGTCGGCGCCCTTGTAGACGATCACGGCGTTGGCGCGTCGCGCGGCTTCGCGCGCCTTGGCCAGCTTAGACAGAGCCTTGTCACCCGCAATGTCGGCAAACAGCCTGCCGAACTCGCCCTCATGCGGCGTCATGATCAGGGCCGGCGCGCCAGCCCTGCCGGCCGCCTCGAACAGCGTCGCGGCCGCGTTGCGAAAAGACGTGATGCCGTCGGCGTCGAGCACAAGTCCCTCGACGCCGCCGTCCTGGCGGTTTTTGGCGAGCACGGCAAGGGTGAAATCGCGCGCCTTGTCGCCGATGCCGAAGCCGGGGCCGAGGACGAAGGCGGATGGTCTGCGATCGCCGATAAGGTCATGCACATCTTCGATCGCATCGACCTTGCGCAGCATGATCGAGGTCAGATGCGCCGCGTTGACCTGCATGGCGTTCGCCGGCGAGAGCACGGTGACAGCCCCTGCCCCGCTTCGGGCTGCCGCAAGCGCCGAAAGGCGCGCCGCGCCGGTCGCGGATGGTCCGCCTGAAAAGACGCTTGCATGGCCGCGCTTGTACTTATGCGAGTCGACGGCGGGAGCGGGAAAGTTCGCGAGCCAGAGTCCTGGCCGATTCTCGAAGGTGCGCGGCGCGACCTCGTCGATGATCTCGTCACGGATGCCGATGTCGGCCAACACGACCTCGCCGCATCGTTCCCGGCCAGGTAGCAGAAGATGGCCGGGCTTTTTTCGGGCGAAGGTCACCGTGAGGACCGCGCGGAATGTCTCGCCGAGGACTTCGCCGCTTTCGCCGGAGACGCCCGAAGGCAGGTCGATCGCGACAACCGGCAGGTTCATCGCCGTCACGATGTCGACCGCGCCTTTGGCGTCGCCGGATAGCGGCTTCGACAAGCCTGCGCCATAGATCGCATCGACAACCAGCGAGCCAGCCTCCGCGGAGAAGGCCGAAAGCAGGTGCCGTTCCAGAGTGCAGTCAGCCGCCGCAAGCGCGGCATCGCTGCCTGCCCGCGGTTCGCCGGATGTCCACAGGGCTACATCCACGCCCGCCTCGGCCAGCAGCCGCGCCACGACATAGCCGTCGCCGCCATTGTTGCCGGGGCCGCACAATACATGCACCCTCGTTGCGGCCGGATAACGCGCCAGCACGACGGCAGCGACCGCCTCGCCGGCACGTTGCATCAAGCGATAGCCGTCGAGCGGACCGGCCGCGATTGCCAGTCTGTCGGCCTCGGCCATTTCGGCTGGCGATAGAAGTTCATTGTACATGGGATTGCCGATCTCCATACGATCAAGCATTGTCCAGTTTTCGGTTCGAAGCAAACTAGCGCGACCGCGCATCTGTTGCGCATCCGGTCGCATCCAGGAGGGGTTCTGCCTGCAAATTGCGCTGTCTGCCTATTTTTTGTGCGGACGTGAGGAGGGGCGATGTATACGGTTTGGGCGTCCATGCCGCATCCGATGCAGCCGATGACGCGAATGTGCATCCGGACGCGGAATGGGCTCGAAAACGCCCCTCGCCGCCTGAGCTCCTCAGGATTGGCACGGTTCGTGCTTGATGGAGGCGCAAGCGGGGCACACAACCCGTCTTCTTGGCAGTGGAGGCCACTTTTTACATGAAAAAGATCGAAGCGATCATCAAGCCATTCAAGCTGGACGAAGTGAAGGAAGCGCTTCAGGAGGCCGGACTGCAAGGCATCACCGTCACTGAGGCCAAGGGTTTCGGCCGCCAGAAGGGACACACGGAGCTTTATAGAGGCGCCGAATATGTCGTCGACTTCCTGCCGAAGGTGAAGATCGAAGTGGTGCTCGGCGACGAGGCCGTCGAAGGCGCCATCGAGGCCATCCGCAAGGCGGCGCAGACCGGCCGCATCGGCGATGGAAAAATCTTCGTCTCCAACATAGAGGAAGTCGTGCGCATCCGCACCGGCGAAACCGGCATCGACGCCATCTGACCGACCTTCAATCATTCCGGACGTCATCACACAGGGAAGAAATGACATGACGACAGCCAAAGACATCATGAAGCAGATCAAGGACAACGACGTGAAATTCGTCGACCTGCGCTTCACCGATCCGCGGGGCAAGCTGCAACATGTGACGATGGATGTCGTCGAGGTCGAGGAAGACATGTTTGCCGACGGCGTCATGTTCGACGGCTCCTCGATCGCCGGCTGGAAGGCGATCAACGAGTCCGACATGGTGCTGATGCCGGACACGGATACGGTCCACATGGATCCGTTCTTCGCCCAGTCGACCATGGTCATCCTGTGCGACATCCTCGATCCGGTCTCGGGCGAAGCCTATAACCGCGATCCGCGCGGCACCGCCAAGAAGGCCGAAGCCTATATGAAGTCCGAAGGCATCGGCGACACCATCTATGTCGGTCCAGAGGCCGAGTTCTTCGTGTTCGACGACGTCAAGTACAAGGCCGATCCCTACAACACCGGCTTCCGTCTCGACTCGACCGAACTGCCGTCCAACGACGACACCGACTACGAGACCGGCAATCTCGGCCACCGTCCGCGCATCAAGGGCGGCTATTTCCCGGTGCCGCCGATCGATTCCTGCCAGGACATGCGTTCCGAGATGCTGACCGTGCTCGCCGAAATGGGCGTGCGCGTCGAAAAGCACCACCATGAGGTCGCCGCCGCGCAGCACGAGCTCGGCATCAAGTTCGACACGCTGGTGCGCAACGCCGACAAGATGCTGATCTACAAGTATGTCGTGCACCAGGTCGCCAACGCCTACGGGAAGACAGCCACCTTCATGCCGAAGCCGGTGTTCGGCGACAACGGCTCGGGCATGCATGTCCACCAGTCGATCTGGAAGGGCGGCAAGCCGACCTTCGCCGGCAACGAATATGCCGGCCTGTCGGAGAGCTGCCTGTTCTACATCGGCGGTATCATCAAGCACGCCAAGGCGATCAACGCCTTCACCAACCCGCTCACCAACTCCTACAAGCGTCTGGTGCCCGGCTATGAGGCGCCGGTGCTGCTCGCCTATTCGGCGCGCAACCGCTCGGCCTCGTGCCGCATTCCGTTCGGCAACTCGCCGAAGTCGAAGCGCGTCGAGGTCCGCTTCCCCGATCCGGGCGCGAACCCTTATCTCGGCTTCGCCGCCATGCTGATGGCCGGTCTCGACGGCATCAAGAACAAGATCCATCCGGGGCAGCCGATGGACAAGGACCTCTATGATCTGCCGCCGAAGGAGTTGAAAAAGATCCCGACCGTCTGCGGCTCGCTGCGCGAAGCGCTGCAGAACCTCGACAAGGATCGCGGCTTCCTGAAGGCCGGCGGTGTCTTCGACGACGACCAGATCGATTCTTACATCGAGCTCAAGATGGCCGAGGTCATGCGCTTCGAAATGACCCCGCACCCGGTCGAGTACGACATGTACTATTCGGTCTAAGCGTCTGATCGAATGAAAGTTTCGCCCTTGGAAAGCTCTCACTTCCAAGGGCTTTTCATTTCTGAAGACGGGTTTTCGCGTCCACGCTTTCCAATCGGCAAAAAAAAGGAACCCCGGCGTTTTGCCGGGGTTCTCGCATGGACAGGTGTCGGAGGGCTGACGCCTATCCCGCAAGCTCGTCGGGGCCCTGCAGCGTCCAGCCGGCGCGGCGTGCCAGAAACAGCAGGAAGTAGATCGCCGCCACGGCCATGATCGCCAGCGTCGCAATCAGGCTCGGGCGTCCGAAGGCGGCGTCGAGCCAGTTCTGGTAGGCGACATAGACAAGCGCCACGAAGGCGAGGATCGCCGGCACCGGAAACAGCGGCATGCGATAGTGGCCGCCCGAGGTGGTGCCGTTGCGGCGGCCGGCGAAGACCGCGACGCAGAGCAGTGCATAGATCACCACCAGCGACGTGCCGCTGACCACCAGCAAGAGGTTGAGGTCGATGAAGCAGGCCAGTGCGGCCAGCACCACCACCACGATGGTGGCGATCCACGGCGAAGCGTAAGTGCCATGGACGGACGCGACCGCGTTGTTGATCGGCCCGAACCAGGTCTTGTCGCGGCCTGAGCTGAACAACAGCCGCGCCGCCTGCAGGATGATGGCGATGACGGCGTTGAAGATGGCGACCGCGATTGCCAGGCTGATCGCCACCGTCAGCCAATGGCCGCCGCGCGCCTCAAGGAAATACTCGATCTTCTGGGGTGCGGAGAGCAGGCCGACGAGATCTGGCGCGCCGAGCAGCACCGCGGTCAGCGGAATGAGTTCGGCGGCGACCGTGATCACCAGCGCCCAGAGCACCACCTTGCCGATGTTGCGCTTGGCGTCGTGCGTCTCTTCGCCGAAATAGGCGGCGGCGCCATAGCCGTTATAGGCAAAGAGCGACACGGCGGTGGATGCGAGGATGATGGCGGCCGAGGCCGGAACCAGCGTGTCGGTCGTGGCGTCGAGCAGTTGCGGCGCGGTGAAAAGGCTGGAGAGCGGCCGCTCGATATGGGTGAAGCCGAGCCAGATCAGGACCAGCAGCGCCAGCATCTCGATGCCGAGGAAGATGCCGGTGACGAAGGCGTTGAGCTTGATGCGCATGGCGGCGACGGCGCCGGCCAGGATGATGGTCACCACACCCACCCACTGCGGGCTGAGATTGGGAATGAGGACGCCGAGATAGGTGCCGACGCCGAGCGCGATGACCGCGACGATGAGCACGATCGACACGAACACGAGCACCAGCGTGACGAAACCCCAGAAGCGCCCGAGCGTGCGGCCGATCATGGTGTATTCGCCGCCGGCCATCGGGTAGGCCGAGGAGAGCTCGGCATAGACGAAGGCCATGAACAGGCCGATGACGGCCGCGATCACGAAGCTCAGGAACGAGCCGGTGCCGGCCAGCGCAATGACGCCCGGCACAATGATGAAGACGGATGATGCCGGCGTCACCGCCGAAAGCACGATCATCAGCGTGCCCAGCGCGTTCAGCGCCCGGTCGAGACCCTTGGCGCCGGGCGCGGCCTTGTCGGCGGCCTCTGTAGTGGCTTCGTTTGTGGACATTGTCCTCCCCCATTTTTAATTTGATAAAAATTACTATCCGTAGCGGAAGCTAGCCGCGTCGACACATACGTCAACAAATATGCGATATGTCGGCTTGCAAAAATCTACAGGCCAGTTTTTATTGAATCATATTCAGGAAAACGAAATGGGCAGACCCAAGACACAGACCGATCGCCGCCTGACCCTGGTAGCGGCTGCGGAATCGATGATCGCCAAACGCGGCCTCGCCGCCGTCACCTTGCGCGACGTGGCCAACGAGGCCGGCATGAGCTCGAGCGCCCTGCTCTATTACTATCCCGGCCTCAAGGAGCTGCTGGACGACGTGCAGGCAAAGGCGGTCGAGCGCTTCTGCACGCAGCGCGCGGCAGCGGTCGCGACAATCGCCGATCCGAGGGCGCGCCTGAAAACAATGCTCGACAGCGGCCTGCCGACCGACCCGGGCGACCAGCTTTGCCGACTTCTGCTGGAGCTCGGCGCCTATTCGCGCTCGGACGCAAGCTATGCCGCCCGACACATCACGCTGTTCGAGCGCCAAGTGGCGATCTATGTCGGCATCCTCGAAGCGGGTGCGGCCACCGGCGTCTTCGTGCTCAATGCTGCGAGCGAAGTCATCGCCCGCAGCCTCGTCGTCTTGGAAGGCGGTCTCGGCCTTCACCTCGTCAACGTCGTGCCGGCTGTCGACCACGCGTCGGCAATGGCGATCCTCACCGGTTACGCCGAACTCGCGACCGGCTGCAGCCTACGCTGAGCCGGCTTTCATCAACGGAGCATCCTCAGCATGGATCAACGAATAGACTTGACCGCCACGCCGGCCGGCAAGACGCGCGCCCGCGGCCTCGGCATTCCCCTGCCGGGCACGCCGGGACCTGCCAATGCCATCACCGATGTCGATGGCGTGCTCGTCGGCTATTCAACGCTGATCAAGGGCGACGGTAAGCTCAACATGGGTCACGGGCCAGTCCGCACCGGCGTCACCGCGATCCTGCCGCTCGGCCGCGACGGCATCGGCGCGGCTTTGGCTGCCGGCTATCATTCCTTCAATGGCAATGGCGAGATGACCGGCGCTTCATGGCTGGAAGAGGCCGGCAGCCTCTCCATGCCGATCCTGATCACCAACACGCACGCCGTCGGCCCCTGCCATCGCGGCGTCATCGACTGGGTAGCGCGCAACAAGCCCGAGGTGGCGAACCAATGGCTGCTGCCAGTGGTGGCCGAAACCTGGGACGGCTATCTCAACGACATCAACGGCTCGCATGTCACCGTCGACCACGCGATCGAGGCGATCGAGAATGCGGCCGCCGGCGCCATCGAGGAAGGATCCGTCGGCGGCGGCACGGGCATGAACTGCTACGCCTTCAAGGGCGGCTCCGGCTCAGCGTCGCGGATCGTCGATTATGGCCACCGCGCCTACACGGTCGGCGTCTTCCTGCAGGCCAATTTCGGTTCGCGACATGAGATCAGCATCGCTGGCGTTCCGCTCGGGCACGAGCTTACCGCCGACAATCCAATGGAGGTGTATTTCAGCGGTCGGCCGACGGGCGCCGGCTCCTGCATCGGCATCGTCGCCACCGACGCGCCGCTGCTGCCTGGACAGTGCAAGGCGCTGGCGCGGCGCGTGCCGCTCGGGCTGGCGCGCACTGGCACCTCCGGCTCGCATTTTTCCGGCGATATTTTCCTCGCCTTCTCGACTGCCAACCCTGATGCGCTCAACGGCCGCTTCCCGAAAGGCGCGCCGACCCTGGAGAGCTACAGCCATATGGACTTCGTTCCCTGGGGCCGCATGGACGACTTCTACACGGCCGTCGTGCAGGCGACCGAGGAGGCCGTGCTCAACGCGCTGGTCGCCAACGAGGATATGGTCGGTCGTGACGGCAACCGCACCCCCTCCCTGCCGCATGGCCGAGTGGTGGCGGCGCTTAAATCGCGTGGCGTCATCACCAGTTGACGATAGTCGGCGGAGATTTCTCGCTGGTAGTTGCCATGCAAAAAGCCCCGGCGTTGACCCGCCGGGGCTTTTTTGTCGTTCTCGTCTTGTCACAGGCTTAAGCCTGTGACCTCGAAACAAATCAGGCGGCAGCCGAAACGGCCGCGGTCGAAACCTCGGAGATCGTCTTCAGGACCTGCGAGGCGATCTGGTAGGGGTCGCCCTGCGAGTTCGGGCGGCGGTCTTCCAGATAGCCCTTATAGTCGTTCTTGACGAAGGAGTGCGGCACGCGGATCGAAGCGCCGCGATCGGCGACGCCGTAGCTGAACTTGTTCCACGGCGCGGTTTCATGCTTGCCGGTCAGGCGCTTGTCGTTATCCGGGCCGTAGACGGCGATGTGATCCATCAGGTTCTTGTCGAACTGGGCCATCAGCGCCTCGAAATAGGCCTTGCCGCCGACTTCGCGCATGTAGGAGGTGGAGAAGTTGCAGTGCATGCCCGAGCCGTTCCAATCGGTGTCGCCGAGCGGCTTGCAGTGGAACTCGATGTCGATGCCATACGTCTCGGTCAGGCGCAGCAGCAAGTAGCGGGCCATCCACATCTGGTCGGCGGCCTTCTTGGAGCCCTTGCCGAAGATCTGGAATTCCCACTGGCCTTTCGCCACTTCGGCGTTGATGCCTTCATGGTTGATGCCGGCGGCGAGGCACAGGTCGAGATGCTCCTCGACGATCTTGCGCGCGACGTCGCCGACATTCTTGTAGCCGACGCCGGTGTAATAAGGACCCTGCGGCGCCGGATAGCCGCTCTCCGGGAAGCCGAGCGGACGGCCGTCCTTGTAGAAGAAATACTCCTGCTCGAAGCCGAACCAGGCGCCCTCGTCGTCGAGGATGGTGGCGCGCTTGTTGGAGGCATGCGGCGTTACGCCATCGGGCATCATGACTTCACACATGACCAGCACGCCATTGGTGCGGGCCGGATCCGGATAGACGGCGACGGGCTTCAGCACGCAGTCGGAGCTGTGACCCTCGGCCTGGTTGGTGGACGAGCCATCGAAGCCCCACAGCGGCAGCTGCTCCAGCGTCGGGAACTCGGCAAATTCCTTGATCTGGGTCTTGCCGCGCAGGCTGGGGGTCGGGACGTATCCGTCGAGCCAGATATACTCGAGCTTGTATTTGGTCATTCCAGTGCCTCTCGTTGCTTGGGCGCCGCAAGTGGGCGGCGTCAACGCATGGCCGGGCTTGCCGGCCTGCCGATCATTAAAAAGCAATTCGTATGCCACTCCGCCTTCGGCGGGTGCGGCAAAATGGGTCATGGCAAGGCGTTGATTTTGCTCAGCCGCCTCACTTGTGCGCTCGGATCGCTCAATCGATATTTCTGCATAAATAATTGGCAAATAATGATCTTTTTGTAGGCATATTGCCTAAACGAATCGCAGAACCTATCTTGCCTGATAAGTTGAATCGGCAAGTCCCCGGACAAGCAAGGAGGTCGCCAATGCAAGTCGTGCAGCCGCGTCCGTCGGCAAAAATCCTGATGTTCCCGCTGGCAGGACGCAAGCCTGCCGCAAATTTAGGCGCCAAGGCCAAATTCGCGGCAGAGCTTGCGACGCTTCGCGGCGAGCATGCCGACTTTGACGGCTGGTACCACGAAGCAGCCGTCGAGGAAGAAAATCAGCGCAAGAGCTGATCGCCTCTTTGAGCTTCATGAACGGAAAAGCCCGGCGCGACCACTCGCGCCGGGCTTTCTTCCTTTGAGCGGACGATCGAGGTCAGTCCTTGGCGTGGAGGTCGGTGCCGAGCGTATCCCTGACGAAGATCATGCCGATGATGAGCGACATCGCCGCGATGATCACCGGGTACCAGAGGCCGTAGTAGATATCGCCCTTATAGGCGCTGAGCGCGAACACCGTCGCCGGCAGCAGGCCGCCGAACCAGCCATTGCCGATGTGATAGGGCAACGACATGCCGGTGTAGCGGATGCGGGTCGGGAACATCTCGACCAGGATCGCGGCGATCGGCCCGTAGACCATGGTGACGAACAGCACCAGGATGAACAGGATACCGATCGTGAGCGGCCAGTTGATCGCTGCCGGATCGGCAGTCATGGCGAAGGCGCCACCGCCCGGGACGGTGTAGACGGTGACTTCCGGCGCACCGGCTGCCTCGTCCTTGGTCAGGATCTTGTCGGCAATCGCCTTGTCGGTCGGAACCGCCGCCTTTTCGCCGCCGCGGATGGCCGCCGCGTCAAGCTTCAGCTCGGGATTGGCCGCGATGAAGGCGTCGAGCTTCTGGTCCGCCACCTTGGCCGCGGCGCGCTTCAACGGATAGCCGCCGTCCTGAAGCGACATGTTCACCGCCTTGGCGAAGGCCGCGTCCTTGGCCTTGGCCTGATCGCCGGCGGCGACGGCGTCATAGGATTCCACCGTCTCGTTGCCGATCTTGACCGAGGCTGCGGTGCCTGGGGTTGCCGTGGTCACCACATCATAAGGCACCGAGTTCTTGGTCAGGAACGAAGTCGCGATATCGCAGGATGTCGTGAATTTTGCCGTGCCGACCGGGTTGAACTGGAACTTGCAGTCGCCGGGCGCTGCCGTCACCGTCGCCCGGGTGTTCTGCTGCGCGGTGGCCAGAGCCGGATTGGCGGCCCAGGTCAGCGCTTTGAACAGCGGGAAGGTGCAGACGATGCCGAGCGCAAGGCCTGCCATGATGATCGGCTTGCGGCCGATCTTGTCCGACAGCCAGCCGAACACGACGAAGAAGATCGAGCCGATGGCGAGCGCAATCGCGATCATGATGTTGACCGACTGCGCGTCGACCTTGAGCACGTTCGTGAGGAAGAACAGCGCGTAGAACTGGCCATTGTACCAGATCACGGCCTGGCCGGCGGTGAGGCCGAGCAGTGCCAGCAGCGCGATCTTGGCGTTCTTCCATTGACCGAAGGCTTCCGAGAGCGGCGCCTTGGAGCCCTTGCCCTCTTCCTTCATGCGCTGGAAAGTCGGCGACTCCGATAGCGACAGCCGGATCCAGATCGAAACGGCAAGCAGCACGAAAGAAACGATGAAGGGAATGCGCCAGCCCCAGGAAGCGTAGGTTTCCTTGCTGAGCGAGCCCTGAACAATCAGGATGACGATCAACGACAGGAAAAGGCCGAGCGTCGCCGTCGTCTGGATCCACGACGTATAGAAACCGCGACGGTCGTCAGGCGCGTGCTCCGCGACATAGGTCGCAGCACCGCCATATTCGCCGCCGAGCGCCAGGCCTTGCAACATGCGCAGCCCGATCAGGATCACGGGAGCCAAGATGCCCAAGGTTGCGTAGCCGGGCAGCAGGCCGACCAGGAAGGTCGACAGACCCATGATCGTCATGGTGACGAGGAAGGTGTATTTGCGGCCGACGAGATCGCCGATGCGGCCGAAAAGCAGCGCGCCGAACGGTCGGACAAGGAAGCCGGCGGCAAAGGCAAGCAGCGCAAAGATGTTGCGCGTTGCCTCGGGAATCGCCGGGCTGAAGAAGGTCGAGCCGATGAAGGCGGCCAACGAGCCGTAGAGATAGAAATCGTACCATTCGAAAACGGTGCCGAGCGAGGAGGCGAAGATGACTTTCTTCTCCTCCCGCGTCATGCCGCGGCTGGTTCCGCCGGCGGTCGAAGCCATTGCCATTGATGTATCCTCCCGTGAGATCCCGTCTGTCCTCGATGGCTGCGAGCCACCGTCCGCGCTCCTCCGAACGCGGACTCAAAGACGCAGCCAACGAAGGAAAAAATGACAGAAAGGACGGGCGAAAGGCACCGCGACGATGGGATTATGACTTTGGTATTAGGTGCGCTGCGAAAGCGGCGCCGCGCTTGAATTGCTCTGGGCCTGCAGCGCTTCGAGCAGGCTGACCGCCGCCATCATGTCGCGCTTGCGTGCCGAGCGGCGCGCAACGGCCTCCGCATCCTGGCCCCAATGCTCGATCTGCCAGTCCTCGTCGACATGGCCGGCAGCCCAAGCTTCCTCGCCGTCGAGGTGACCGAAATCGACGGCCAAAGCCAGCAGCGCCGAACCGGTCAGCGCGGTCATGACATGAATGGCGGCCAGCCGCATCGGCTCGACACGCTGGCCAAGATGCGCGCCGAGCACGGCGATCGCCTCGCGCGGCTGCTCGACATGGATGACGCCTTCGGCAAGGTTGAAGCGCGCGCCGAGGCTGCCGCGTGCCCAGTCCAGCACCGGATCCCAGAGCTTGTTCTGGCGATCGACCAGTCCCTGCGGGCCATCGGCGCGGTAGCACAAAAGATCGGACGAGGCGAAGCGCAGCACGTCCTCCAGCACCGCCTGCGGATCCGAGGCGACGCCGTCGATGGCGGTGTTGACGAGCCGCATGACAGGCATCGTCACGGGATCGATGACCTCGCCTTGCGCGCTGAATTCATCGGCAACGAGCGCGGCAGCGTTTTCGGTCGGCAGCACCATCACAGCCTTGCCCGGCGTGCGCACGGGCCGGCCGTCCAGATGAACGGCAAAGCCATTCTCGACGGGAGCCACCGAAACAGCCTTGTAGAAACGCTTCGGCAGCGGCGTCTTCATCTGGATCTGGGCGCGGCGCACGGGATCGGGGTCGGAAAGCAGCTTTCCGGCTTCGAGGTCTTCGAGGATGTCGCGCATGCCGAACTCCTTAAAGCAATTCCGGGAAAAGTGTGAAGCGGTTCCGTCCGGAATTGCGTCAAAACAAAGAGATGGAGCAGCTTGCCGTTCGGCGAGCTGATCTATGGTGCGGGCTGCCTGCGCGCCGGGCGATTGACGATGATCAGACCGGCGGCGATCAGGCCGAGCGCCAGGAAAATCCTGGTCGTCGGCAGCTCGCCCAACAACACCGCACCGCACAGGACGCCGAACACCGGCGACAGGAAGGCGAAGCTCGACAGACCGGCGGCCGGATAACGCGTGAGCAGCCAGAACCACAACACATAGGTGAAGGCGACGATATAGAAAGACTGGAAGAGCAGCGCCAATGTCGGCAAGGCGGCAACCGCACGGATCGGCGGGCCGGCGAAAGGCATCACCAGCAGTCCGACGACAGTCGCACCCGCCAGCTGGTAAAGCAGAAGCTTTTCGGCGTTGGTTTCCACCAGTTTCGACCGCTTTATGAAGATGCTGGTCGCCGCCCAGAGAATGCCCGAGCCGAGACTGAGCAGGTCACCCGCCAGTGTCGCGTCGCTGCCGGCAGTGATGCCGTCGGAGAAAACCGCCGCCAGGCCGCAGAAGGCCAGAACAAGCCCGCCGAGCTTGCGCGGGTTGATGCGCTCGCCGAGCAGGAAATGGCCGCCGATCAGGACCCAGAACGGCATGGTGTTGACCAGGAGCGTGTTGCGGGCAACGGTGGTGTATTCGAGCCCGATATAGAGGCACAGGAACTCGACGCCGAAGAGCACGCCGACGACGATGCCGGCGGGCAAAGTCCCATCCGCTTCGAACAGCTTGATGCCGCGCAGCCGGCACCAGCCAAGCACGCAGGCTCCCCCAATGAGCGATCGTGCGACCGAGACGAAGACAGGGTCGTAGCCGGCGTATGAGACCTTGGCGGCGACGTAGTTCAGGCCCCAGGAAAAGGTCAGTCCGACCATAATGACAGCCGCGGCCATGTCGACTGCATCGCGACGATCCAATGCGGGGGCGACAGCCAAGTCAGTCCTCCGCGCTCTGGTCGTCGAAGCCGATCAGGTTCCAGCTCTGGCGCATATGCGGCGGCATCGGCGCCGTGACGTCGATGACGCCCTGGTCCGGATGCGGGATGATAATGCGGCGCGCATGCAGGTGCAGGCGGTTTTGAATGCCGCCCGGGAAATCCCAGTTGGTATCTGCTTCGAAATATTTTGGGTCGCCGATGATCGGACAACCTATATAGGCGGCGTGAACGCGAAGCTGGTGGGTGCGGCCGGTATAGGGCTCCATCTCCAGCCAGGTCATCGTCTGCGCCGCCTGCTCGATGACGCGGTAGTAGGAGACGGCGTGGTCGGCGCCCTTCTCTCCATGCGCGGCCACGCGCACGCGGTCGCCATCCTCCGTCGGCTCCTTGATCAGCCACGTCGAGATCTTGTCCTCGCGCTTGGGCGGCACGCCCTTGACCAGCGCCCAGTAGGTTTTCTTGGTCTCTCGCGCCCGGAACGCTTCCGACAGCTTCATCGCCGCAAGACGGGTGCGGGCAACCACCAGCACGCCGGACGTGTCACGGTCGAGGCGGTGGACGAGGCGCGGCTTCTCGCCCTTCTGATTGCGCCAGGCCTCGAGCATGTCGTCGACATTGCGGGTGACGCCGGAGCCGCCCTGCACGGCGAGCCCCGCTGGCTTGTTGAAGACGAAAACCTTCGGGTCCTCATGCAAGAGCATCTTGGCGAGCACGTCGGCATCGCCCTGGTTGCGGATCGAGTGACCGGTAAGCGGCGCGTCGCCCTTCTTATCGACGTCGAGCGGCGGAACGCGGACAGACTGGCCGGGCTCGACACGCGTGTCGGCCTTCACCCGGCCGCCATCGACGCGGATCTGGCCGGACCGAAGCAATTTCTGCAGATGGCCGAAGCCGAGGCCCGGATAATGGACCTTGAACCAGCGGTCGAGCCGCATGCCCGCCTCGCCGGCCTCAATCGTGATCTGTTCAACACCCGCCATGGATACGCTTTTCCGTTTGAAAGCGGCGCCATAGCACTAAGGCAGGCATTGTGCGAGCCAAAGACCCAACAAAGCGCGACGATTGCCCCAATCGCAGCCATCCGAGGTTCGGCCGCACGCTGGCCGACCTTGGATTGAAGCGGGGCCGTAGTCAGTTTGCCGCCTTCGGCTTGGACGAGCCGATCATCTTCCAGTTCTTGTAGAAGACGGAATTGATGCGCTCCACGCTGACCGAGACGATCGAGAGAAGGCCAGCGATCAGCCTCGGGAACGGAGACGGACGGATGATGTCGACGAAGACGCAATAGCGGCGGCCGTCATATTCGTTGACCGAGCGGTGGAAGAGCGTGTCGTCGAAAATGAACAGCGGGTTGTCGTACCAGTAGTTCTTCTTGCTGCCGCACTGGACGAAGATCTCCGCCTTCACCGGGATCAGGTTGTAGAGGATGCGCAGGCTGAGCCGCAGCGGTCCGAAATGCCAGGACGTGGATTCGCGCTTGCTGAAAACGGATACTGCGATCGTCTTGATGTATTTGTAATCCTTGTTGAATTCGGGAACGTTGTCGATCTTGTGCTTGCCGTACCACTGGTAGACATACATGCCGCGCCGGCCGGTGCCGAAATTGGCGTCGATATCGGCGATGATCTCGTCCTTGCGGGCGTTGAAGACGCCCAGCACCTCGTTGATCTCGCGCTGATAGTCCTCGGGGAACTGCTCGGGCTTCCAGACGCCGGGGTTGCGGTAGCAGAGAAGGTCGACGATCAGGTTGAACGGCGACAGCAGCCAGGTGAAAAGGCCATTGCCGAGGAAATAGCGCTCGAACAGATTCCGGTTCTTCTGGTCGTTGCGCATGACGTCGATCAGGCCGAAAACGACCCAGATGGCGGTCAGGATCGGGATGAAGTAGACGGCGAGCGCGAGAACCACGACTGCAATCGCAGCCTTGCGGAGCGTCTTGACGGTTTTCTTTGTCATTGTCATTCGCGCGGGAGCGCGATCCTGTTCCGTTTGCCAAAATCACGGCGACCCCCGCCCGCCGTGCGTCTTGATAAGATTTTTTGTTTCCCGGCACAATGCCGCGCACGGTCCCGGTGGTCGGCCCCGGATGAATATTTGGAGTATGTTACTCCACTTCAACAATGCACGGCCGGCAAACCAAGCTCGTCCCATCTTTCCCTAGGGATCGGATCGCCGGCCAGGAATTCGAAGCCGACGACGCTTTCGCGACGAAGCGTGCCGACCGCCGGGCCGCGCAACTCAGCTGCTCCGTTCGCCGCGAAGCTTTGCCCAGTATTCCAACCGCTTGCGGATATCGCGCTCGAAACCGCGCTCCGGCGGATCGTAGAAAGTGCGCCGGCCCATCTTCTCCGGAAAATAGTCCTGGCCTGAAAATGCGTCCGGCTCGTCATGGTCGTAGCGATAGCCGGCGCCGTAATCCTCCTGCTTCATCAGCTTGGTCGGCGCATTGAGGATGTGTTTGGGCGGCAGCAGCGAGCCGAACTCCTTGGCGGCCGCGGTCGCAGCCTTGAAGGCGGTGTAGACAGCGTTCGATTTCGGCGCTGTGGCCAGATAGACAGCGGCTTGGGCGAAGGCGAGTTCGCCCTCGGGCGAACCGAGATAGTCATAGGCATCCTTGGCCGCATTGGCGACGACAAGCGCCTGCGGATCGGCAAGCCCGATATCCTCCACCGCCATGCGCACGAGCCGGCGGCCGAGATAGAGCGGATCCTCGCCGGCATCGAACATGCGGGCAAGATAGTAGAGCGCGGCATCCGGATCGGAGCCGCGCACCGATTTATGCAGCGCCGAGATCAGATTGTAATGGCCGTCCTGGCCTTTGTCGTAGATCGGGGCGCGGCGCTGGATGACGCGCTGCAGGCCCTCCGGGCCGAACACCTCGCCTTTCTTGGCGGCGCGCCAGACTTCCTCGGCCAGCGTCAGCGAGGCGCGGCCGTCGCCATCCGCCATGCGGATCAGCATCGCGCGCGCTTCTTCGTCGAGCGGCAGCGCCCTGCCCTCGGTTTCTTCCGCCCGGGCCAGAAGCTTGGCGATGCTTTCCTCGCCCAGCGAACGGAACACCAACACACGCGCTCGCGACAGAAGTGCTGCATTCAACTCAAAGGACGGGTTCTCTGTCGTGGCGCCGACCAGCACCACGGTGCCGTCTTCCATCACCGGCAAAAAACCGTCCTGCTGGGCGCGGTTGAAGCGATGGATCTCGTCGACGAAGAGCAGCGTCTGGCGCCCGTTGGAGCGCCTGAGCTTCGCCGCCTCGAAGACTTTCTTGAGGTCCGCGACACCAGAAAACACAGCCGAAATCTGCTCGAAGGCAAGATTGGTCTCACCGGCGAGCAGCCGCGCCACCGTCGTCTTGCCGGTGCCGGGCGGCCCCCAGAAGATCATCGAGCCGAGCGAACCGGAATCGATCAACCTGGTCAGGGCGCCGTCGGGACCCGTCAGATGCTCCTGGCCCACGACCTCGCCGAGGTTTTTGGGGCGCAATCGGTCGGCAAGCGGTCGCCCGGGCGCCACTTTCTCCGGTTCATCGGAACTGAACAGATCGGCCATGCAAGTCTTTTGGTTGAAAAGCGATCTTCAAAGATGGGAAGACCGCCTCAGTAGCGCAACACCTGGCGCAGTATCTGCCCGCCGCGCTCGACGGTAAAGCGCCACCAGCGCGTGTCCTGCTGAGCAACCTGCGCCAGCGTCGCCGCAGTGTCGATGGTGGTGCCGTTGACCTCGCGCACGATATCGCCGGGCTGGAAGCCGAAATCGGCGGCCGGCGAATCGCGGCTGATATCGATGACGGTGACGCCCTTGATATCCGTGCGAAGGCCAAGGCGCTGGGCAAGCCGGGGCGACAGCTCCGTGACCTTGGCGCCGGAAAAGGGACTGCGGCCGCGCAAGGTGACTTCGCTGGGCTTGGCGCCTTCCGGCGCGCGCTCCAGCGGAATCTCCAACGTCGCCTGCTGCCCTTTGCTCAGCACGGCAAACGTCGCCTTGGTGCCGATCGACAGCGTCGCCATGCGGTAGTCGAGCGCCTCGATGCTTTCAACCGGCGTGTTGTTGAGCGACAGGATGACGTCGCCAGGCTTCAAGCCGGCCTTGCCCGCGGGCCCGGTCGCGTCCACGGACGACACCAGGGCGCCGGCCGGCTTCTCCATGCCGAGAGATTCGGCGATCTGCGGCGTCACCATTTCGAACTCGGCGCCGATATAGGGGCGCTCGAAGAAGTCAAGCCCGGCCTTGGCGGCGTCGGCAAAGGCGCGCACCATGTTCGAGGGAATGGCGAAGCCGATGCCGATCGAGCCGCCGCTGCGGCTGTAGATCGCGGTGTTGATGCCGACCAGCTGGCCGCCCATGTTGATCAGCGCGCCGCCCGAATTGCCGGGATTGATGGCCGCATCGGTCTGGATGAAATAGCCCGAATCGGAGACGCCGATATGGCTGCGGGCAAGCGCCGAGACGATGCCGCTGGTGGTGGTTTGGCCGACGCCGAACGGGTTGCCGATGGCGAGCACCAAGTCGCCGACCTCGAGCGCGTCGGAATCGCCGATGGCAATCACCGGGAACGGCTTGTCGGCCGAGATCTTGAGCACGGCGAGATCGAGCGTCTCGTCCTTGAGCATGACCTTGGAGGTGAACTCGCGTCCGTCGGCGGTCGCGACCTTCACCTCGTCGGCGTCCTTGATGACGTGGAAGTTGGTGACGATGACGCCGCTCGGATCGACCAGCACGCCGGAGCCCAGCGAGGACTGCGCGCGCGGCTGGGCACGGCCGAAGAACTCCTCGAAGAAGGGATCGCCCTCGAAAGGCGACGTCACCTTTGCGGTCTGCGAGGCATAGACATTCACCACGGCCGGCGCCGTCTGCTTGACCAGCGGCGCGAAGGAGAGCTGCACCTCCTCGCGGCCGAACGGCACGCGCTTGTCGGGGCCGGACGTGCCGTTCTCGCCCTCGACGCCATGCAGGAGATCGGTCAGCACATCGGAGAGGCCCGGATCGGCCGGCTTGGCGGCATCCTCGGCAAAAGCCTGTCTTGCGGCCGGTGCCGCGGCGAAGACCGCCAGCGCGGCAACAAGAAACAGTCGTTTGAGATGCATTCTCGAATCCCTCCGGATAGGGCGCCATTGTCCCGACGATTGTGCAGAATGAAAGGCTAATGCACACAAATGCGACACTTGTCGCGGAAAAGCGTTCGCGCAAGGGCGAAAAATCTGCACGCCTGCCGCCCCTCCGGCAAATGCAAAAAGGGGCCCGCAGGCCCCTTGAAGTCATTGACGAAAACGCTTGACCTCAGGCGGCCGCGGCTTCCTCGTTGACGCCCTCGGCCTCGAGGCGGGCGCGGTCGGCGGCGCCCTTGGCCGAGGTGTCGCGGTCGACGAATTCGATGACCGCCATCGCGGCGTTGTCGCCCTTGCGGAAGCCCGCCTTCATGATGCGCAGATAGCCGCCGTTGCGGGTGGCGTAGCGCGGGGCGAGGGTTTCGAACAGGCGCTTGACGACGCCTTCATTGCCGATCTGGGCGATGACCTGACGACGGGCGTGCAGGTCGCCGCGCTTGCCGAGCGTGACGAGCTTCTCGACGATCGGACGCAGGTCCTTCGCCTTCGGCAGGGTGGTGAGGATCTGCTCGTGCTCGATCAGAGACACGGCGAGGTTGGCGAACATTGACTTGCGGTGGCTTACGCTGCGGGCGAAGCGACGGCCTTTGAAACCGTGGCGCATGGCTCTTTTCCTTCTTCAGTTGTTCAAGAGGCCACGGCCTCTGATGGTTTTCCGCATGACCGTCGGATCGAGCGGCTCTCGCCGCCGATCCTTGGAATTCATGCTCAATATTGGTCTTCGTAACGCTTGGCGAGGTCTTCGATGTTTTCCGGCGGCCAGTCCGGCACTTCCATGCCGAGATGGAGGCCCATTGCCGCCAGCACTTCCTTGATCTCGTTCAGCGACTTGCGGCCGAAGTTCGGGGTGCGCAGCATCTCGGCTTCGGTCTTCTGGATCAGGTCGCCGATATAGACGATGTTGTCGTTCTTCAGGCAGTTGGCCGAACGCACCGAAAGCTCGAGCTCGTCGACCTTCTTGAGCAGCGCCGGGTTGAAGGCGAGCTCGGTGACGGCTTCGGCGGCGACTTCCTTCTGCGGCTCGTCGAAGTTGACGAAGAGCGCAAGCTGGTCCTGCAGGATGCGGGCGGCGAAAGCCACCGCGTCCTCGCCCGAGATCGAGCCGTTGGTCTCGATGGTCATGGTCAGCTTGTCGTAGTCGAGCACCTGGCCCTCGCGGGTGTTCTCGACCTTGTAGGAGACCTTCTTGACCGGCGAGTAGAGGCTGTCGACCGGGATCAGGCCGATCGGCGCATCCTCGGCGCGGTTGCGCTCTGCCGGCACATAGCCCTTGCCGGTGTCGACGGTGAACTCCATGCGGATCTCGGCGCCCTCGTCCAGCGTGCAGATGACGTGGTCGGGGTTGAGGATCTCGACGTCACCCACGGTCTGGATGTCGCCGGCGAGCACGGCGCCCGGGCCTTGCTTGCGAACGACCATGCGCTTGGGACCATCGCCTTCCATGCGGATGGCGATTTCCTTGATGTTGAGCACGATGTCGGTCACGTCCTCGCGCACGCCGGCGATGGACGAGAATTCATGCAGCACGCCGTCGATCTGCACCGCGGTGACGGCCGCACCGCGCAGCGAAGACAGAAGCACGCGCCGCAGCGCGTTGCCCAGCGTCAAGCCAAAGCCGCGCTCGAGCGGCTCGGCCACCAGCGTGGTCAGCGTCTTCTTCTTCGACGAGAACTCGATCTTGTTCGGCTTGATCAGTTCCTGCCAGTTTTTCTGGATCATAAATGTCTTCCTTCCTTTGCCCCGCCACCATCCAATCGTGGCGGGCGACACGGAAAACCGCGGAGGAACGCCGTGGCGTTCGCGCGGCGCTTAAAAATCAGACGCGGCGCTTCTTGCGCGGACGGCAGCCATTGTGCGGGATCGGCGTCACGTCACGGATCGAGGTGATGGTGAAGCCCGCCGCCTGCAGCGCGCGGAGCGCCGATTCACGGCCGGAGCCGGGTCCGCAGACCTCGACCTCGAGCATGCGCATGCCGTGTTCCTGGGCCTTCTTGGCGACGTCCTCGGCAGCCATCTGGGCGGCGAACGGGGTCGACTTGCGCGAACCCTTGAAGCCTTGCGCGCCAGCCGACGACCAGGCAATCGAATTGCCCTGCGCGTCGGTGATGGTGATCATGGTGTTGTTGAAGGTCGAATTGACGTGGGCAACGCCCGACGAAATGTTCTTGCGTTCGCGACGGCGAACACGAGCGGCTTCCTTGGCCATGGTAGTCCTTTCAGTTGATCTCTACACCGCCGTAATGCCAGCGGCTCCACCTTGGGAAGGCAGTAGGGGAGTAAGGCAGTAAGGGAGTAGGGAAAACACAATCCCTATTGCCTTACTGCCCTACTCCCTTACTCCCCTAAATTACTTCTTCTTGCCGGCGATCGCCTTGGCCGGACCCTTGCGGGTGCGCGCATTGGTATGCGTGCGCTGGCCGCGGACCGGCAGCGAGCGGCGGTGACGCAGGCCGCGGTAGCAGCCGAGGTCCATGAGCCGCTTGATGTTCATCGAGACTTCGCGGCGCAGGTCGCCTTCGACCTGGTAATCGCGGTCGATCGCCTCGCGGATCTGCAACACTTCCGCGTCGGTCAGTTGGTTGACACGGCGGTCCGCCGGGATGCCGACCTTGTCGACGATCTCCTGGGCAAACTTCTTGCCGATGCCGTGAATGTACTGAAGCGCGATAACGACGCGCTTGTTGGTCGGAATGTTGACGCCGGCTATACGAGCCATTTTCTTCTCTTTCTCCATGTGGGCCGGGCATGCCCGGCGCTGTCGAAGTTGCCCCGCGTCCGGTGGAGGCCGGCCCTTGCGGGAGTTTCCTGGTTCAAAGCGACCGCCTTGCCCGCAAGGGCAAGCAAAGTCCATGCCTGATAGGAAGACGGGCCGCCATACCCCAGCGGCCTATTCCAGTCAAGCGCAATCTTCAATTGTCGCCAAGCGCAATCTTCAATTGTCGGCCCGGCCTACTTCGCCGCCGCCGCGAGGACCTTGCCGATCTCGGCGGTCACCGCATCGATACTGGCCATGCCGTCGACGGTCTTGAGCTTGCCTTTGGCGTAGTAGTAGCCGATCAGCGGCGCCGTCTTCTTGTAGTATTCGCGCAGGCGTTCTTCGAACACCGCCGGGTTGTCGTCCTTGCGCACTGGCTGGCCGGCGGCCTTGGCATCGTCGGCGCGTTTGACGATTCGGCCTACGAGCGCCTTGTCGTCGACGACGAGCTCGATGACGGTGTCGAGCGCTATGCCGCGCTCGGCGAGCATCGCCTCGACCGCGTCTGCCTGGACCAGCGTGCGCGGGTAACCGTCGAGGATGAAACCCTTGGCGCAATCCGGCTGATCGATGCGTTCGGCGACGATGGCGTTGACGATCGCATCCGAGACCAGCTCACCGGCATCCATCACCGCCTTGGCACGCTTGCCGACCTCGGTTCCGGCCTGGACGGCGGCACGCAGCATGTCACCCGTCGAGAGCTGAGGGATGCCGTGTTTTTCTACCAGTCTTTGTGCTTGCGTCCCCTTGCCCGCTCCTGGCGGCCCAAGCAATATCAGCCTCATCTGCTCCTCTTCCCCCCGCGCAACTTCGACTTCTTGATCAGGCCCTCATACTGGTGCGCGATCAGGTGACCCTGAATCTGCGCCACCGTGTCGAGCGTGACACTGACCACGATCAGAAGCGATGTGCCACCGAGGTAGAAAGGTACGCCAGTCGCCGAAATCAGGAACTCCGGCAGCAGACAGACCAGCACCAGGTAAATGGCGCCGATGACGGTTATGCGCGTCAGAACATAGTCGATATAGTCGGCGGTGCGCTCGCCCGGACGATAGCCCGGGATGAAGCCGGAGTGCTTCTTGAGCTGGTCGGCCGTGTCCTTCGGGTTGAAGACGATCGCCGTGTAGAAGAAGGCGAAGAAGACGATCATGCCCGCATAGAAGACCATGTAGAGCGGCTGGCCGTGGCCGAGCGAAGCGAGGATCGTGCTGGCCCAGGCCGGAAGGTTCGTCGTCTGCGAGAAGCCCGCGACCGTCGCCGGCAGAAGCAGCAGCGAGGACGCGAAGATCGGCGGGATGACGCCAGAGGTGTTGAGCTTCAGCGGCAGATGCGAGGTATCGCCCTGGAACATGCGGTTGCCGACCTGGCGCTTCGGATACTGGATGAGCAGGCGGCGCTGCGCGCGCTCGAAGAAGACGATGAGCGCGATGACGATGATGGCCAGCACGATGATCGCGAGGATGAGGCCCGTCGACAGCGCGCCGGTGCGGCCGAGCTCCAGCGTGCCGGAGATCGCGCGGGGCAGGCCGGCGACGATGCCGGAGAAGATGATCAGCGAAATGCCGTTGCCGATGCCGCGCGCGGTGATCTGCTCGCCGAGCCACATCAGGAACATGGTGCCGCCGACCAGCGTGACGACGGTCGAGATGCGGAAGAACATGCCGGGATCGTTGACGATGCCGTTGCCGCCCTCGAGGCCGATCGAAATGCCGTAGGCCTGGATCAGCGCCAGGAGCACGGTGCCGTAGCGCGTGTACTGGTTGATGATCTTGCGACCCTGCTCGCCTTCCTTCTTCAGCGTTTCCAGCGAAGGGATGACCGAGGTCATCAGCTGCATGATGATGGAGGCGGAGATATAGGGCATGATGCCCAGCGCGAAGATCGCCATGCGCTGCACGGCGCCGCCGGCGAACATGTTGAACATGCCGAGCACGCCCTTGCTCTGCGAGGAGAAGGCTTGGGCGAAAGCGTCGGGATTGATGCCGGGAAGCGGGATATAGGTGCCGAGGCGGTAGACGAGCAGCGCGCCGATGGTGAACCAGATGCGCTTCTTGAGGTCCTCGGCCTTGGCGAAGGCCGCGAAATTCAGATTGGAGGCTAGTTGTTCAGCAGCCGAGGCCATGCCTGATTCTCCGCTAGACCATGATGCCGAAAAGTGTGGAGCGGTTTTCGGACGATATCATGCTCTACTTCTTTTGATTTCCATGTCACGCTCGATGCCCGCAGCTCAGGCGGCGCGTGTCACCGAAGCTCACGAGATAAGCTCCGGACCGTAAACATGCAAGCGGCCGCGTTGACGCGGCCGCCCATTTCATCCGGTCAAAGCACGGTTCGACGGAAAATGCGAAATCATCCCGGTCGGCCGCGCTTCAAATCGCCGTTACTCGGCGGCGGCCGCTTCCGGCAGCTTCACCGAACCGCCGGCCTTCTCGATCTTCTCGATCGCGGCCTTGGAGGCGCCGGCGACGTCGAAGGAGAGCTTGGCCTTGAGTTCGCCGTCGGACAGCACGCGCACGCCGTCCTTGGCGCGGCGGATGACGCCGGCGGCAACCAGGGCCTCGGCCGTCACGGTCGCCTTGGCGTCGAGCTTCTTGGCATCGATCGCGGCCTGGATACGAGCCAGCGACACAACGGTGAAGCTCTTGGCGAAGATGTTGTTGAAGCCACGCTTCGGCAGGCGCCGGTAGAGCGGCATCTGGCCGCCCTCGAAGCCGTTGATGGCAACGCCCGAGCGGGCCTTCTGGCCCTTGACGCCGCGACCGGCGGTCTTGCCCGAGCCGGAGCCGATGCCGCGACCGAGGCGCTTCCTGGAGTGCGTGGCGCCGTCCTTGTCACGCAGATCGTTGAGTTTCATGTTTCTTCTCCTGCGCTTCCGTTCAGGCCTCGTCCACGACGCGGACGAGGTGCTGGACGGCGGCGATCATGCCGCGCACCGAAGGGGTATCTTCCAGCGTGCGCCGCTTGTGCATCTTGTTCAGGCCGAGGCCGACCAGCGTCGCGCGCTGCTCCTTCGGCCGGCGAATCGGCGAGCCGATCTGCTCGACGGTGATGGTCTTGGTAGCTTTCTTGGCCATGGTCGAAATCCCTGGTCAGCGTCGACTATTCTTCAGCCGCAACGGCGGTGCCGCGGCGGGCCTGAAGGGTCGAGTACTTGATGCCGCGCGCGGCAGCCACATCCTTCGGATGCATCTGGCTCTTCAGCGCGTCGAAGGTGGCGCGAACCATGTTGTAGGGGTTCGACGAACCCATCGACTTGGCGACCACGTCATGCATGCCGAGCGTCTCGAAGACGGCGCGCATCGGGCCGCCGGCGATGATGCCGGTACCCTGCTTGGCGGCGCGCAGCAGAACGCGCCCAGCGCCCCAACGGCCCTCGACGTCGTGATGCAGCGTGCGGCCCGAACGCAGCGGCACGAAGATCATGTCGCGCTTGGCCGACTCGGTCGCCTTGCGGATCGCTTCCGGCACTTCGCGCGCCTTGCCGTGGCCGAAGCCGACGCGGCCCTTCTGGTCGCCGACGACGACGAGAGCGGCAAAGCCGAAACGACGGCCGCCCTTCACCACCTTGGCGACGCGGTTGATGTGGACGAGCTTGTCCACCATGCCGTCGTCACGCTCTTCGCGCTCGCGGCCGCGGCCGCCTTCTCTACGTTCCTGTGCCATATCCTAGTCCTTGTTCTTTTCCGGAAGCACGGGTTGCTGTTTGCCGACGCCGCTTCGGGTCGTCAGCGGCGAATTTTTCCTTTGCATGATCTTATCCGAAAAGTCTGCAACTTTTCGCTGCGCGGACCTCCCGGTTCGGGATCATGCATTAGAAGCTGAGACCGCCTTCGCGGGCAGCCTCGGCCAGCGCCTTGACGCGGCCATGATAGATGTACGGGCCGCGGTCGAAGACGACTTCCTTGACGCCTGCCTTCGTGGCACGCTCGGCGATCAGCTTGCCGACCGCGGCGGCGGCAGAGGTGTCGGCGCCGGTCTTGAGCGAACCCTTGAGGTCCTTCTCCAGCGTCGACGCGGCGGCCAGCGTGTGGCCGTTGGCGTCGTCGATGACCTGGACGTAAATGTTCTTCGAGGTGCGGTGCACCGAAAGCCGCGGACGTTCGCCGGCGACCTTCTTCAGCTGGCGGCGCACGCGCTGCGCGCGGCGTTGGATGGTTTCTTTGGGACTTGCCATAATGTCAGTTCCTTGCCTTCAGAAAACGGGGGCAACCCTGTGCGGTAGGCCAAGCCTCCCGCGGCCGCTCCCCGCGGCGTTACACTTCTGCGGCTTGGCCCTTTGCGAAAAGTCTGCAACTTTTCGGGGCCAGGCCTATTACTTCTTCTTGCCTTCCTTGCGCACGATGCGCTCGTTGGCATAGCGCACGCCCTTGCCCTTGTAGGGCTCGGGGCCGCGGTATTCGCGGATCTCGGCGGCGACCTGGCCAACCTGCTGCTTATCGATGCCCGAGACGGTGATTTCGGTCGGCTTCGGCACCGTAATGGTGATGCCCTGCGGGGTCTGATAAACCACGTCGTGGCTGAAGCCGAGCGCCAGCTGCAGGTTCTTGCCCTGCAACGCCGCGCGATAGCCGACGCCGGTGATCTCGAGCTTCTTTTCGAAGCCGTCCCTCACGCCCTGCAGGATGTTTACGATCTGCGTGCGCGACATACCCCACTTGGAGCGGGCGTTCTTGGTCTGGTCGCGCGGCTCGACGGAGATCTCGTTGTTCTCCATCTTCACCAGCACTTCGTCGTTCACCACGAACTTCAGCTCGCCCTTGGGGCCCTTCGCCGTCACGGTCTGGCCGTTGACGGACGCGGTCACGCCCTGCGGCAGCAAAACGGGTTTCTTTCCGATACGAGACATTTTGTTGTCCTCGTCACTTCTTTCGTTTCAGGTTCCAGTTCCCGGGCGCGATCCCGAGAACCGAAGCCCATTCATCAATCTCGCGCCGGATCAGAAGATCTGGCAGAGGATCTCGCCGCCGACATTCTGCTCGCGTGCTTCATGGTCGGCCATGACGCCCTTCGGCGTCGAAAGGATGGCGATGCCGAGGCCGTTGGCGACCTGCGGGATCGACTTGGCCGAGACATAGACGCGGCGGCCGGGCTTCGAGACGCGCTCGATTTCGCGCACGACCGGAGCGCCGTCGAAATACTTCAGCTCGATCTCGATTTCGGACTTGCCGTTTTCGAAATCGGTCTGGCTGTAGTCGCGGATATAGCCTTCCGACTTCAGCACTTCGAGGACGCGGGCGCGCAGACGCGAGGCCGGAGTCGAAACGCTCGACTTCTTGCGGCCATAGGCGTTGCGGATGCGGGTCAGCATATCGCCGAGAGGATCGCTCAATGACATCTCAGTGTCTCCTTACCAGCTCGACTTGACCAGGCCCGGGATCTGGCCGGTATTGCCCAGATCGCGAAGCGCGATACGCGAAAGCTTCAGCTTGCGATAATAGGCGCGCGGACGGCCCGTCACTTCGCAGCGGTTGCGGATGCGGATCTTGGCCGAGTTGCGCGGCAGCGCCGAAAGCTTCAACTGGGCGCGAAAACGCTCTTCCATCGGCTTGGACTGATCCATGATGATGGCCTTGAGCGCCGTGCGCTTGGCGGCATACTGGTTGGCGAGCTTGCGGCGCCGGTTGTTCTTCTCGACTGAGCTGGTCTTTGCCATTTCAGATGTTTCCTTTTTCGCTGCCGTTACTGGCGGAAGGGGAAGTTGAAGGCCTTGAGCAGTGCTCTTGCCTCGTCGTCCGTCTTCGCCGTCGTACAAACGATGACGTCCATGCCCCAGACCTGATCAACCTTGTCGTAGTTGATCTCCGGGAACACGATGTGCTCCTTGATGCCCATGGCATAGTTGCCACGGCCGTCAAAGCTCTTCGGGTTCAGTCCGCGGAAGTCGCGAACGCGCGGCAGCGCGATGTTCACGAGGCGGTCCAGGAACTCGTACATGCGTTCCTTGCGCAGCGTGACCTTGGCGCCGATCGGCATGTTCTCGCGCACCTTGAAGCCGGCAATCGAGTTGCGGGCGCGGGTGACGACGGCCTTCTGGCCGGCGATCAGCGCGAGATCCTCGGCCGCGACCGAGGGCTTCTTGGAGTCTGCGGTTGCTTCGCCGACACCCATGTTCAGCACGATCTTGTCGATGCGCGGAACCTGCATGTCGTTGTTGTAGCCGAACTGCTCCTGCATCGCCTTGCGGATGGTCTCGTTGTAGACCTTCTTGAGGCGCGGCTCGTTCTTGGCAGTTGCCTGCTTGGTTTCAGCCTTAGCCATTGATGACTTCTCCCGAACGCTTGGCGACGCGCACCTTCTTGCCATCCTTCTGGATGGTGAAGCCGACGCGGGTCGGCTTGCCGTCCTTGGGGTCGGCCAGCGCGATATTCGACAGGTGGATCGGCGCTTCCTTGGTGATGATCCCGGCCTCTTGGGACTGGGTCTGCTTCTGGTGACGGCGAATGAGGTTCACGCCGCGGACGACCGCGGTGTCTTCCTTCGGCTGCACCGACAGGACTTCGCCCGAACGGCCCTTGTCCTTGCCGGCAAGCACGACGACCTTGTCGCCTTTTTTGATCTTTTGCATTGGTCCGGCTCCTTACAGCACTTCAGGCGCGAGCGAGATGATCTTCATGTGGTTCTTGGCGCGCAATTCGCGCGGAACCGGTCCGAAGATACGGGTGCCGATCGGCTCTTTCTTATTGTCGACGAGAACGGCCGCGTTCTTGTCGAAACGGATCACGCTGCCGTCCGGGCGGCGGATGTCCTTGGCCGTGCGAACCACGACCGCCTTCATCACATCGCCCTTCTTAACGCGGCCGCGCGGAATGGCTTCCTTGATCGACACCACGATGATGTCGCCGACGGAGGCATATTTCCGCTTCGAGCCGCCCAGCACCTTGATGCACATGACACGACGGGCGCCGGAATTGTCCGCGACGTCGAGGTTTGTTTGCATCTGAATCATGACTGGCCGCCTTCTTCTTTTCTAACGGGACGGGTTCTTCACCCCTCCCCGGTCTGTCCAAAATTCGGTTCGTTCGCCCGGATCAAGCCTGATCCGAAGAGACGACAACCCAGCGCTTGTCCTTGGAAATCGGCTTCGATTCCTGGATGAACACCTGGTCGCCGACCTTGTGGGCGTTGTTCTCGTCGTGCGCCTTGTACTTCTTGGTCATGCGCACGGTCTTCTTCATCACCGGATGGGTGAAGCGACGCTCGACCTTGACCACGACCGTCTTCTCGTTCTTGTCGCTGACGACGGTGCCCTGCAGGATGCGCTTTGGCATGGTTCTCGTCCTTAAGCCTTCTTGGCCGCGGATTTTTCCGCGGCGATGGTCTTGATGCGCGCGATGTCCTTGCGGACCTGCTTCACGCGCGCGGTCTTCTCGAGCTGGCCGGTGGCCTTCTGGAAGCGCAGGTTGAACTGCTCCTTCTTGAGGGCCGCCAGGTCGTCGGTCAGCTGATCCTGGGTCTTGGTCCGGATGTCTTCGGCTTTCATGATCGCCTGTCCTTATTCTGCGATGCGCTGCACGAAGCGCGTCTTGACCGAGAGCTTGGCGGCGCCGAGACGCAGCGCTTCACGAGCCGTCTCCTCGCTGACGCCGTCGATCTCGAACATGATACGGCCAGGCTTGACGCGCGCCGCCCAGTAGTCGACGGCGCCCTTGCCCTTACCCATGCGGACTTCGGTCGGCTTAGAGGTGACCGGCAGGTCCGGGAACACCCGGATCCAGACGCGGCCGGCGCGCTTCATCTCGCGGGTGATCGCGCGGCGGGCCGCCTCGATCTCGCGCGCGGTGACGCGGTTCGGCTCAAGCGCCTTCAGCCCGAAACCGCCGAAATCCAGATTGGTGCCGCCCTTGGCGGTACCGTGGATACGGCCCTTGAACTGCTTGCGGAACTTTGTGCGCTTTGGCTGCAGCATCGTTCTAACTCCAAATTCTCAAATGTCTCAGGCGTTCTCGCGACGGCGACCGCGTTCACGCTCACCGCCAGCACCGCCGCCGCCATGCGCGGCATCACCTTCGGTTGCACGGCGCTCGGAGGCCATCGGGTCATGCTCGAGGATCTCGCCCTTGAACACCCAGACCTTGACGCCGCAGATACCGTAGGCCGTGTTCGCCTCGGCCGTGCCGTAGTCGACATCGGCGCGCAGCGTATGCAGCGGCACGCGGCCTTCGCGGTACCACTCCATGCGCGCGATTTCGGCGCCGCCGAGACGGCCGGAGCAGTTGATGCGGATGCCTTCGGCGCCGAGACGCATGGCCGACTGAACGGCACGCTTCATGGCGCGGCGGAACGCGATGCGGCGCTCGAGCTGCTGGGCGATCGACTGGGCGACCAGCGTGGCGTCGATTTCCGGCTTGCGCACTTCGACGATGTTGAGGTGCGTTTCGGACTTCGTCATCTCGGTCAGCTTCTTGCGAAGCTTCTCGATGTCGGCGCCCTTCTTGCCGATGATGAGGCCCGGACGCGCGGCGTGGATGGTGACGCGGCACTTCTTGTGCGGACGCTCGATCACGACCTTCGAGATCGCGGCCTGCTTGAGTTCCTTCTCGAGATACTTGCGGATCTTGAGGTCCTCGTGCAGCAGCTGGCCGTATTCGCCGGTGTTCGCGAACCAGCGCGAATCCCAGGTACGGTTGATGCCGAGACGCAGCCCGATCGGATTGACTTTCTGGCCCATTATGCGGCCTCCCCTTTTTCCTCGACTTCACGAACGACGATCGTGAGGTGCGAGAACGGCTTTTCGATACGGCTGGCGCGGCCGCGGCCACGAGCGTGGAAACGCTTCATGACGATCGACTTGCCGACATAGGCTTCCGCCACGATCAGAGCGTCGACGTCGAGGTCGTGGTTGTTTTCCGCGTTGGCGATCGCCGATTCCAGCGTCTTCTTGACCGTGCCGGAAATCCGCTTGGCCGAGAATTCGAGGTCGGAAAGCGCTGTCGCGACCTTCTTGCCGCGGATCAGCGCGGCAACCAGGTTGAGCTTCTGCGGGCTGATGCGGATCGTGCGCAGAACGGCACGCGCCTCGTTATCAGCAAGCCTGCGCGGAGCTTTGGCCTTGCCCATGATTATTTCCTCTTCGCCTTTTTATCCGCGCCGTGACCGTAATAGGTCCGGGTCGGAGCGAATTCACCGAACTTGTGGCCGACCATGTCCTCGTTCACCGAGACGGGAACGTGCTTCTGGCCGTTGTAGACACCGAAGGTGAGGCCGACGAACTGCGGCAGGATGGTGGAGCGACGGCTCCACATCTTGATCACCTCATTGCGACCACCTTCACGAACCTTGTCCACCTTCTTGAGAAGGTAGCCGTCGATGAAGGGGCCTTTCCAAATCGAACGAGTCACTTGGCGTTACCTCTTCTTAGCTCTTGCGCTGATGACGCGAGCGCAGGATGAACTTGTCGGTCGCCTTGTTGGACCGCGTCTTCTTGCCCTTGGTCGGCTTGCCCCACGGGGAAACCGGATGGCGACCACCGGAGGTGCGGCCTTCGCCGCCGCCATGCGGATGGTCAACCGGGTTCATGGTCACGCCGCGATTGTGCGGGCGCTTGCCGCGCCACACGGTGCGACCGGCCTTGCCGTCGTTGATGTTGCCGTGATCGGGGTTCGACACGGCACCGACGGTGGCCATGCAGGAGCCGTGCACGACACGCTGCTCGCCCGAGTTGAGGCGCAGGATCGCCATGCCCTGGTCGCGGCCGACGAGCTGGGCGTAACCGCCAGCCGAACGGGCGACCTGGCCGCCCTTGCCCGGCTTCAGCTCGATGTTGTGGACGATCGTGCCGACCGGCATCGCGGCCAGAGGCATCGCGTTGCCCGGCTTCACGTCGACCGCTTCGCCGGCCACGATCTTGTCGCCGGCAGCAAGACGCTGCGGGGCCAGGATGTAGGACAGCTCGCCGTCGTCATACTTGATCAGCGCGATGAAGGCGGTGCGGTTCGGATCGTATTCGATACGCTCGACCGTGCCGACGACGTCGTACTTCTTACGCTTGAAGTCGATGATGCGGTACGAACGCTTGTGACCGCCGCCGATGAAGCGGGCCGTGATGCGGCCGTAATTGTTGCGGCCGCCCGACTTGGTCAGGCCTTCGGTCAGCCCCTTGACGGGCTTGCCCTTGTAGAGGCCCGAGCGGTCGACGATGACCAGCTGGCGGGTGCTCGGCGTTACCGGGTTGAATTTCTTGAGTGCCATTGTCCTGTCCTCGCGGCCTTGCTCAGAGACCCGTCGCGACGTCGATCGACTGGCCGTCGGCCAGCGTCACAACCGCCTTCTTGACGTCGCCCTGGCGGCCAACAGTGCCGCGGAAGCGCTTGATCTTGCCCTTGCGGACGAGCGTGTTCACAGCCGTCACCTTGACGCCGAAGAGAGCTTCCACGGCAGCCTTGATTTCCGGCTTCGACGCCTTCTTGGCGACGTTGAAGACGACCTGGTTCTGCTCGGAAGCCATGGTCGACTTTTCGGTGATCGCCGGCGAGACGATCACGTCGTAGTGACGGAGGTCGGTCATTTAAAGCGCTCCTCGAGAGCCTCGACGGCGGCCTTCGAAAGGACCAGCGTGCCGCGGCGCAGAATGTCGTAGACGTTGATGCCCTGGATGGGCAGCACGTCGATGTTGGGAATGTTGGTCGCGGCCAGCTTGAAGTTCTGGTCAAGCTCGGCGCCGCCGATAACCAGGGCGTTGGTCAGCCCCAGCGTCTCGAGGTTCGCCACCAGCGCCTTGGTCTTGGCTTCGGTCAGCTTCAGCTCGTCTACGATGATCAGCGAAGAACTCTTGGCCTTGGCCGAGAGAGCGTGCTTGAGGCCAAGCGCACGGACCTTCTTCGGCAGCTCGTGCTCGTGGCTGCGAACGACCGGGCCGTGCGCCTTGCCGCCGCCGCGGAACTGCGGAGCGCGAGCCGAGTGGTGACGGGCGCGGCCCGTACCCTTCTGCTTGTACATCTTGGCGCCGGTGCGCGCGATTTCGGCGCGGCCCTTGGCCTTGTGCGTGCCCTGCTGCTTCTTGGCGAGTTGCCAGCGCACGACGCGCTGCAGGATGTCCTCGCGCGGATCAAGGCCGAAAATCTCCTCGGAGAGTTTCACCTTGCCGGCGTCCTTGCCGCCCAGCGTTGTGATCTTGAGATCCATTATTCGGCTCCCTCAGTGGCCGGGGCTTCGTTCTTGGCGGCAGCAGCGGCACGGATCGCGGCGGGCTTCGGCGCATTGGCCGGCAGCGCAACCTTGGCGGCGTCGCGAACCAGGATCCAGGCGCCCTTGACGCCGGGAACCGCGCCGCGGATCAGGATCAGGCCGCGATCGGCGTCGGTCGAGACGACCTCGACATTCTGCGTGGTGACGCGGGTGTCGCCCATGTGGCCGGCCATCTTCTTGCCCTTGAACACCTTGCCGGGGTCCTGGCGCTGACCGGTCGAACCGTGCGTGCGGTGCGAGACCGAGTTACCGTGCGTGGCGCGGCCGCCACCCATGTGGTGACGCTTGATCACGCCCTGGAAGCCCTTGCCGGTCGAGGTGCCCGTGACGTCGACCTTCTGGCCGGCGACAAAGTGCTCGACGGTCAGCTCGGCGCCGACGTCGATCATGTTGTCGGCGGAGACGCGGAACTCGGCGACCTTCGCCTTCGGCTCGACGGAAGCGGCGGCGAAATGGCCGCGCATCGCCTTCGACGTGTTCTTCACCTTGGCAAGGCCAACGCCGAGCTGGACGGCGGTGTAGCCGTTCTTCTCCTGCGTGCGCTGGGCCACGACCTGGCAGTTCTCCATCTGGAGAACGGTGACGGGAACGTGCTCCCCGGCATCGTTGTAGATGCGGGTCATTCCCACCTTCTTTGCAATCACACCTGAACGCATCGGTTCAATTCCTTTAGAGTTCCCTGTCGGGGCTATCGCCCCTCCACGCCTCTTGTTCCTTTAGAGTTCCGGGCCAGGGGCACCGCCCCTTACCGCGCTCTCATTCCCTTAGAGCTTGATCTCGACGTCGACACCGGCCGCCAGATCGAGCTTCATCAAAGCATCGACCGTCTGCGGGGTCGGATCGACGATGTCGAGCAGCCGCTTGTGCGTGCGCATCTCGAACTGCTCACGGCTCTTCTTGTCGACGTGGGGCGACCGGTTGACCGTGAATTTCTCGATCCGCGTCGGCAGCGGAATGGGGCCGCGGACGTTGGCGCCGGTGCGCTTGGCGGTCGACACGATTTCGCGCGTCGAGGCGTCGAGCACCCGGTGGTCAAACGCCTTAAGGCGGATGCGGATATTCTGTCCGTTCATGCGTCAATTCCTTGTTCTGGCGCGGCGCGGGCAGCTCCCGCGCCCGCGACAGATCGGTTTCAGTCCAAATTACTCTTTGATGGTGACGACGATGCCGGCACCGACGGTGCGGCCGCCTTCACGGATGGCGAAGCGCAGCTTCTCTTCCATGGC
>NZ_VFTL01000028.1:0-100113 GCF_006439385.1 Mesorhizobium sp. B3-1-7 | reverse complement strand
CCACGCGATGGCGTAGGGCGAAGGCCTTGAACGCCGAGTTCCTTCGCGCCCCCTCTGTCCTGCCGGACATCTCCCCCACTTGTGGGGAGATTGGCTGTCATCGATGATTTCGCCAATCACCGACGTTGCAGGACGGCAGCCGCCAGGCGTGAAGGCTGATCTCCCCCCTTGCGGGGGAGATGTCCGGCAGGACAGAGGGGGGCGCGAAGGATCGCCTGCCAAGACGATTATCAGGAGCATGTTATGAACATCCTCGAACGCTATCACGCCATGGAATACGGCCCGGCGCCGGAAGCCCGCAACGAGGCCGATGCCTGGCTCGCCGCGCGCGACTTCTCCAAGGCCCTGTTCATCGATGGCGCCTGGAAAGCAGCGGCCAGCGGCAAGACTTTTGAGACGAGCGAGCCGTCCTCCGGCAAGCTTTTGGCCAAGGTCTCGGATGCGGGCGCCGCCGATATCGACGCAGCGGTCGCGGCCGCTGCAAAAGCGCTGCCGAAATGGAGCGCCAGTTCAGGCTACGCCAGAGCAAAAGTGCTCTACGCCATCGGCCGCGCCATGCAGCGCCACCAGCGCCTGTTCGCGGTGCTGGAATCGATCGACAACGGCAAGCCGATCCGCGAGAGCCGCGATATCGACGTGCCGCTGGCGATCCGCCATTTCATCCATCATGCCGGCTGGGCGCAGGCGCTCGAGAAGGATTTTCCCGACCACAAGCCGGTCGGCGTCGTCGGCCAGGTCATCCCGTGGAATTTTCCGCTGCTGATGCTGGCCTGGAAGATCGCGCCGGCTCTTGCCGCCGGCTGCACGGTGGTGCTGAAGCCAGCCGAATTCACCCCGCTCACCGCCATCCTGTTCGCCGAGATCTGCGAGCGGGCGGGCGTGCCGAAAGGTGTCGTCAACATCGTCCAGGGTGGTCCTGAAGCGGGTGCCGCCATCGTCAATCATCCCGGCGTCCAGAAGATCGCCTTCACCGGCTCGTCGGAGGTCGGCAAGATCATCCGCAAGGCCGCGGCAGGCTCGGGCAAGAAGCTCTCGCTGGAGCTTGGCGGCAAGTCGGCCTTCATCGTCTTCGAGGATGCCGATCTCGACAGCGCCGTCGAAGGCCTGGTCGACGGCATCTGGTTCAACCAGGGCCAGGTCTGCTGCGCCGGCTCGCGCCTCCTGGTGCAGGAGGGCATTGCGGAAGCACTTATCGCCAAGATCAAGGTCAGGATGAGCCGGCTGCGGGTCGGCAGCCCGCTCGACAAGAACACCGATATCGGCCCGCTGGTCGACCGCAGCCAGCTCGACCGCGTCAAGGGCCTGATCGCCGAAGGCGCCAAGCAAGGCGCCGTCTGCTGGCAGCCGGACGCCGCGCTGCCGACAACCGGCTATTATCATCTGCCGACGCTGGCGACGTCTGTTTCGCCGGCTAATATTCTGGTGCAGGAAGAGGTCTTCGGGCCGGTTCTGGCGACGATGAGCTTCCGCAACACCGAGGAAGCGATCGAGCTTGCCAATAACACG
The DNA here is from genome assembly GCF_006439385.1 of Mesorhizobium sp. B3-1-7. Classification (NCBI taxonomy): domain Bacteria; kingdom Pseudomonadati; phylum Pseudomonadota; class Alphaproteobacteria; order Hyphomicrobiales; family Phyllobacteriaceae; genus Mesorhizobium; species Mesorhizobium sp. B3-1-7. The sequence continues at coordinate 98,607 of NZ_VFTL01000028.1, read as the reverse complement.
CGCTACGGCCTCGCCGCTTCGGTGTGGAGCGAGAACATCAATCTCGCGCTGCATGTCGCGCCGCAATTGAAGGCCGGCGTCGTCTGGGTCAACGGCACCAACATGTTCGACGCCGCCTGTGGCTTCGGCGGCTATCGCGAAAGCGGCTTCGGCCGCGAAGGCGGTCGCGAAGGCATGTTCGAATATCTGTCGGTGAAGCTGCCCGTCGGGCCGGTCATCAAGCCGGCCGCGGCCGGCTCGGCCCAGCCGGTCGAGCAGGCCGACGGCTTGGCCATCGATCGCACGGCAAAGCTGTTCATCGGCGGCAAGCAGGTGCGCCCGGATGGCAACTATTCGCTCGCCGTTGCCACCGCCAAGGGCAAGCTGGCCGGCGAAGTCGGCCTCGGCAACCGCAAGGACATCCGCGATGCCGTCGCCGCCGCCCGCGCCTGCAAGGCCTGGCCGGACGCGACTGCCTATAACCGCAGCCAGGTGCTCTATTATTTCGCAGAGAACCTTTCGGGCCGCGCCGACGAGTTCGCCGCACGCCTTGTCCAGTTGACCGGTGTCACCGCCAAGGCCGCGCGCGAAGAGGTCGAGCAGTCGATCGAGCGGCTGTTCCTCTATGCCGGCCTCACCGACAAGTTCGAGGGCCGCGTCCACCAGCCGCCGGCCCGCGTCGTGACGCTCGCGCTGCATGAGCCGGTGGGCGTCGTCGGCATCGTCGCGCCGGACAACCAGCCGCTGCTCAACTTCATTTCGCTGGTCGCGCCGGCGCTCGCCATGGGCAACACGGTTGTTGCCGTCCCGTCGGAGCGCCATCCGCTTTTGGCGACCGACCTCTACCAGGTGATCGAATATTCCGACATTCCGGCCGGCGCCATCAACATCGTCACCGGCCGCAGCGCCGAGCTGGCCGGCGTGCTGGCCAAGCATGACGATGTCGACGGGCTCTGGGTGTTCGCCGACGCCGAAACCTGCGCCAAGGCGGAAGCCGACTCCATCGGCAACTTGAAGCGCGTCTGGACCGGCAATGGCCGCTCGCTCGACTGGGCGTCGGGCGAAGCTGCCGGCGAGGCTTTCCTGCGGCGCGCCATCGAGGTCAAGAACGTCTGGGTTCCCTATGGCGACTGAAGCCCTTCGCACGAGGCGCGTCCGCAACCTTGCGGCAACAATAGTCGGCGCGTCGGAGCCGGTCTGGCTGCTGTCGGGAAGGTGATGGCGTTCGGGCTTGACGCTCGGGCGCGTGTTCTTTAACGAGAAAAAACATCTTTATCTGTGAAGCAGGGACTTAGGCCGCACGATGCTGGCGGTCTGGCACACGACGCCGGGGCTGGCCATCGATAGAGGCGGACGCACTGAAGCAATTTTCCAGGAAGTGTGAGCGGCTTTCCGTCCGGAATTGCGTCAAAACAAAGAGATAGAGCGGTTCGCCGTTTCCGTGAAACGGTCAAACGCTCCAGGCAGGCGAGGAGAAGAACATGGCGGATCTGGCAGGCAAGGTGGTCGTCGTCACCGCGGCGGCGCAAGGCATCGGCCGGGCTAGCGCGCTGGCTTTCGCCAAGGCGGGCGCGACCGTTCACGCCACCGATATCAACGAGCCGTTGCTGGCCGAGCTGGGCAAGACGCCCGGCATCAAGCCCCGCAAGCTGGATGTGCTGAGCGACGCAGCCGTCGCTTCCGCCTTCGCCGAGATCGGCCGGGTCGATGTGCTGTTCAACTGCGCCGGTTTCGTCCATGGGGGCTCCATCCTCGAGATGAAGGACGAGGACCTCGACTTCGCGCTCAACCTCAACGTCCGTTCGATGATCCGCACTATCCGCGCCGTGCTGCCCGGCATGCTGGAGCGTGGCGACGGCTCGATCATCAACATGGCGTCGCTTGCCAGCTCGCAAAAGGGTGTGCCGAACCGCTTCGCCTACGGCCTGACCAAGGCGGCCGTGGTGGGTCTGACCAAGGCGGTCGCCGCGGACTATGTCGCCAAGGGCATACGCTGCAACGCCATCTGCCCGGGCACCGTCGAAAGCCCGTCGCTGCAGGACCGCATGCATGCCCAGGGCGACTATGAGGCGGCGCGCGCGGCTTTCATCGCCCGCCAGCCCATGGGCAGGCTTGGCACGCCGGAGGAAATCGCCGATCTCGCCGTCTACCTTGCCGGCGCCACCTACACCTCGGGGCAGGCCTACAACATCGACGGCGGCTGGTCGATCTGAGGGATCGGAACGGGCTTGGCAGGAGATCGGGGTTCTGCATCCATCAGTCTGAAAATCCCTTTCGCCAGATCGCCCGATGCGGCGTTCGCGCTTGCCGGAGATCAGATCGATGGCTACGGTCCGCCCGGCTTTCGCGACGTCACCCCAATCGAAACGAATTTTGCAAAATGGCTTCAGGCCGCACCTTAGGAGAAGAATGATGAAGTTGTTGCGCTATGGCGAAGTCGGCAGCGAAAAGCCCGGCCTGCTCGATGCGGATGGGACGATCCGCGACCTTTCTGCTCATGTCGCCGATATCGCCGGCACGACTCTTCATCCGGCCTCGCTGGAGATGCTCTCGAAGCTCGATCCGAAGTCGCTGCCGGTGGTTTCCGGCAAGCCGCGCCTGGGCGCCTGTGTCGCCGGCACCGGAAAATTCATCTGCATCGGCCTCAACTATTCCGATCACGCCGCTGAGACCGGGGCTACCGTGCCGTCCGAGCCGATCATCTTCATGAAGGCAAGCTCGGCGATCGTCGGGCCCGATGATGACGTGCTGATCCCGCGCGGCTCGGCCAAGACCGACTGGGAGGTCGAGCTCGGCGTCGTCATCGGCAAGACGGCGAAGTATGTCTCGGAGGAGGACGCGCTGGATTATGTTGCCGGCTACTGCGTTGCTCACGACGTTTCCGAGCGCGCCTTCCAGGCCGAGCGTCAGGGCCAGTGGACCAAGGGCAAGTCCTGCGACACCTTCGGCCCGACCGGTCCGTGGCTGGTGACCAAGGACGAGGTCGCCGATCCGCAGAACCTCAAGATGTGGCTGACCGTCAACGGCAAGACGATGCAGAACGGCTCGACCAAGACCATGGTCTACGGCGTGAAGTATCTGGTGTCCTATCTCAGCCAGTTCATGTCGCTGCATCCCGGCGACATCATCTCCACCGGCACGCCGCCCGGCGTCGGCCTCGGCATGAAGCCGCCGGTGTTCCTGAAGGCCGGAGACGTTGTGGAACTCGGCATCGAAGGGCTCGGCCAGCAGAAGCAAACGTTCAAGGCGGACGAGTAACGCAGACTTTCCGGTCTCTCCTTTTGATATTCCGGAAGTGAGAAGGTGGTTTCGCGCCCTTCCTCTCCCCCCTCCGGAGGGAGAGGAAAGAAACTCCGCCTACTTCAACACCTTCCCATCTGCCCCAAACCTGTACGTCTTCGCCGCATCGGGCGTCGCATAGAGCGTCGCGCCCGGCTCGGCATTGTAGACGCCGAAGATGCGCACCGTGATCAGCCCGGCCTTCTCGCAGTCGAGATAGAGGTTGGTGTCGGCGCCGAGATGCTCGGCATGCACGACCGTGCCTTTCCAGGCGCCGGACTTCGTATCGACCGTCAGATGCTCCGGCCGCACGCCGATGGTCTTCGCCGTCTCGCCGAGCCTGGCGCCGTCGATAAAATTCATCTTCGGCGAGCCGATGAAGCCGGCGACGAATTCATTAGCCGGCGAATTGTAGAGCTCCATCGGGCTGCCGATCTGCTCGATGCGACCGGCATTGAGCACGACGATCTTGTCGGCCAGCGTCATCGCCTCGACCTGGTCGTGGGTGACGTAGATCATCGTCGCCTTCAGCCGCCGATGCAACTGCGCGATCTCAAGCCTGGTGTTGACACGCAAGGCGGCATCGAGGTTCGACAGCGGTTCGTCGAAGAGGAACAGCTTCGGCTCGCGCACCACGGCGCGGCCGATGGCGACGCGCTGGCGCTGGCCGCCAGACAGCTCCGCCGGCCGGCGCTCGAGATAGGGCTCGAGCGACAGCATCGCGGAAGCGATCTTGATGCGCCGCTCGATCTCGGCCGCCGGCGTGCCGGCCTGCTTCAGGCCCAGCGCCATGTTGTTCTTCACCGTCAGATGCGGATAGAGCGCGTAGGTCTGGAACACCATGGCGATGCCGCGTTTCGCCGGAGGCGTGATCGAGACATCGGCGCCGTCGATCAGCACACGGCCGGAGGTCGAGTCCTCGAGCCCGGCGATGACGCGCAGCAGCGTCGATTTTCCGCAACCGGACGGGCCGACGAAGACGACGAACTCGCCGTCCGTCACCTCGAGGTCGATGCCCTTCAGAACCTCGACCGGCCCGAAAGCCTTCTTCACATTCTCGATCTTCAGCGAGCCCACGGCTTCGTTCCTGTTCTAGAGTTTGACGACGTTGCCTGTGCGCACGCTCTCGTCGGCGGCGAGGCAGACGGCGAGCGACTTCACGGCATCGTCCATGTGGCGGGTGAGGTCGATATTTTCGCGGATGGCCTTGAGCAGGAAGGCTTGCTCCAGATCGCAGAGCTCCTGATGCCCCGGCTCGCCTTCCATCGACAGCAGCTGGTCTTCCCTGGCGAATTTACCGTCCGGTCCGGTCTCGGCGCTGTGCAGCCGGATCGTCGAGGTCTTGGTGTGGGTGTCGATGTCGTCGGACTTGACGCCCTCCTTCATCACGATCGACACGCAGCCCTTGGGCGACATCACATCCTTCACGAAGAAGGCCGTCTCCGAGATCATCGGGCCCCAGCCGGCCTCGTACCAGCCGACCGAGCCGTCCTCGAACAGCACCTGCAGGTGGCCGTAGTTGTACATCGACGGCGCCACCTCGTCGCTCAGCCGCACCCCCATGCCGCGCACCTCGACCGGGCTGGCGTCGGTGATCTGCAGCATCACGTCGAGATAGTGCACGCCGCAGTCGACGATCGGCGAGGTGGTCTGCATCAATTGCTTGTGCGTTCCCCAGGTATGGCCGGAGGATTGCTGGTTGAGGTTCATGCGGAACACATATGGCCCGCCGAGCTTGCGCGCCTCGGCGATCAGCCGCACCCAGGACGGATGGTGGCGCAGTATATAGCCGATCACGAGTTTCCTGCCGTTGGCCTTGGCGGCGTCGACGACGCGCTTTGCGTCGGCAACCGTCGTCGCCAGCGGCTTCTCGACGAAGACATGGCAGCCGGCCTCGAAGGCCCTGACCGCATAATCGGCATGGCTGTCGGAATAGGTGGCGATCGCCGCGACGTCGGGCTTCTCGTCGCGCAACACGTCCTCGAAGGAGCGTCTGATGCCGTAGTCCTCGAGCCCCTCCGGCAGCGGCACGTCGGAACGGTTGACGAGTGCGGCGATCTCGAAGCCCGGATTGGTGTGGTAGGCGAGCGCATGGCTGCGGCCCATATTGCCGAGGCCGGCGACGACAACGCGAAGGGGTTTTTCCGAGCTCACTTGACCGCCCCCGACGTGATGCCGCGGATCAGCTGCCGCGAGAAGATGGCATAGAGGATCAGCACCGGCAGGATCGCCAGCGACAGCGCCGCCAGGATCGCGTTCCAGTTGGTGACGAACTGGCCGAGAAAGAGCTGCGCGCCGAGCGTCACGGTCTTGGTCTCTTCCGAAGGCGCCAGGATCAGCGGGAACCACAGATCGTTCCAGATCGGGATCATGGTGAAGACGGCGACGGTCGCCATCGCCGGCCGCACCAGCGGCAGCACAAGGCGGAAGAAGATCGTGTATTCCGAGAGCCCGTCTATGCGGCCTGCGTTCTTCAGGTCGCTGGACACCTGCTTCATGAATTCCGACAGGATGAAGATCGCCAGCGGTAGCCCTTGCGCCGTGTAGACCAGGATCAGCGCCGTCAGCGTGTTGACCAGCCCGCTCGCCACCATCAATTGCAGGATGGCGACGGTGCCGAGCCTGATCGGGATCATGATGCCGAGCGCCAGGTAAAGACCCATCAGCGTGTTGCCGCGGAAGCGATATTCCGAGAGCGCGAAGGCGGCCATCGCGCCGAACAAGAGCACGAAGAACAGCGAGGCGACGGTGACGACGAGGCTGTTCTGGAAATAGTGGATGAAGTCGCCCTGGCCGATCACCGTGGTGTAGCCGATCAGGTCGAAGGTCTTCGGCGTCGGCGGCGTCAGCGGCGCGCCGAAAATGCCCGCGCGAGACTTGAACGAATTCATCACCACCAGGATCACCGGAAACAGCGCGATCGCCGTGTAGGTCAGTAGAATCGCATGCGCGCCGATGGTGCGGGGAAGCGAACGGGTGGCTGTGCTCATGGCGCGCCTCAGAACTGGTAGCGACGCAGGCGCGTCTGCACGAGGAACAGGTAGACGCAGACGCCGGCCAGAATGATCAGGAACATGATCGTAGCGATCGCCGCGCCCATGTTGGGGTCGCCGACCTGCAGCTGGAAGCCGAAGAAGGCGCGGTAGAGGAAGGTGCCGAGGATATCGGTCGAATAATTCGGTCCGGCGAGCGCGCCTTGCGCGGTGTAGATCAGGTCGAAGGCGTTGAAATTGCCGACGAAGGTCAGGATCGAGATGATGCCGATCGAGGGCAGGATCAGCGGCAGCTTGATCTTCCAGAACTGCGCCATACCGGTGACGCCGTCGCATTCGGCCGCCTCGATCACCTCGTCGGGGATCGACAGAAGCGCCGCGTAGATCAGCATCATCGGGATGCCGACGAACTGCCAGACCGACACCAGGCTGAGCGCGGTGAGCGCATATTGCTCCTTGCCGAGCCATGGCGTGAACAGGCTCTTCAGGCCGACGAAATCGAGCAGATGCGGCGCCACGCCCCACAGCGGCGACAGGATCAGCTTCCAGGCGAAGCCGACGATGACGAAGGACAGGATCGTCGGCACGAAGATCGCCGTGCGGTAGAAGGCGGTGAAGCGCAGCCTGGGGCTGGAAAGCAGCGCCGCGAGCAGGATGCCGATCGGGTTCTGCACCAGCATGTGGATGATGAAGAACCAGACATTGTTCCGCAGCGCATTCCAGAAATTCACCGACCAGTTCGGATCGCCGAACAGCGTGCGGAAATTGCCCAGTCCGACAAAGACCTGGGACTGGTCTATGTTGCGGAACAGAGAGAGCTGCAGCGTGCCGAACAGCGGCAGGATCATGAATGCGGTGTAGACCAGCACCGCGGGCGCCAGGAAGACGCCGACATGCCAGCGGATCGGTCTTTTCGGTCGCGTTTCTGCAGCCATGAGTTCGGTAGCCATGAGTTCGGTTCCCCGCCGTCTCTGGGTTCCAGTTCGGTTGATGCTAGCTGATGCCTCGATGCACGGCTTGGCTTGTCCCCTTCGAGGAGAAAAGACAAGGCCAGCGACAGATCGGCTCCGTCTTCCCCGCAAGGTGAGGGTAAGACCGGGAGGCTGCGCCGACAATCGCTATCTGGAGCTGTTTGAATGCCGGCCGGGCTCGCGCCCGGCCGGCATCGCAATCGATGCTCTTACTTCGCCGGCTTGTACCAGCTGTCGAGGCCGGCCTGCAGCTTCTTGGCCGCGGCTTCGGGGGTATCGGTGCCGTTGATCACATTGGCCGATTCGACCCAGGTCTCGTTCTCGAGGTTCGGCGTGCCGCGCGACAGGATCTGGTAGGTCGAGCGGATCGTCGACTTGCACTTGCCGCGCCAGGAGACGAATTCCTGAGCGAGCGGGTCTTCCATCTTCACCGGCGAGGAGTTCAGGCTGAAGAAGCCCGGCAGCGCGTTGGCGTAGATGGTGGCGAAATCCGGCGAGGCCACCCAGGACAGGAAGGTCTTTGCCGCGTCCGCATGCTTGGAAGCAGCGTTCAGGCCCATGCCGATGTCGGTATGGTCGGAGATGTAGCAGGTGTCGCCGGCCTTCTCGACCGGCGGCGGGAAGGCGCCCATCTTGAACTGCGCCTGGGTGTTGAACAGGCCGATTTCCCACGAGCCGGCCGGGTAGATGGCGGCGCGGCCGAGCGTGAACAGGTTCTGGCTGTCCGGATAGGTCTGCGCCTCGAAGCCGTCGCCGAGATACGGCTTCCACTTGGCCAGTTCCTCATAGGGCGCCACCCAGTCCTTGTCGGTCAGCTTTTGCTCGCCCTTGATCAGCGCCGCGCGGCCTTCTTCGCCCTTCCAGTAGTTCGGGCCGATATTCTGGTAGCCCATGGTCGCGGCTTCCCAGAGGTCCTTGGTGCCCATCGCCATCGGGATGTAGGTGCCGTCGGCCTTGATCTTGTCGAGCACGGCGAAGAACTCGTCGCGGGTCGTCGGCACCTTGAGGCCGAGCTTGTCGAACGCGTCCTTGTTGTAGATGAAGCCGTGGATGACCGAGGCCATCGGCACGCAGAAGCTCGACTTGCCGTCGTCGGTCTGCCAGGCGGACTTGGCGACGGGCGAGAAGTTTTCCATGCCCGGCAGCGAGCTAAGGTCGGCGAGGTTGCCCTTCTTGAACAACTCGAGCGACTTGTCGAAGGGGCGGCAGGTGATCAGGTCGCCCGCCGAGCCGGCGGCGAGCTTGGCGCCGAGGGCCGCATCATACTCGGTCGGGGCCGAAGGCGCGAACACCACCTTGATGCCGGGGTTCTTGGCTTCGAAGGCCGGGATCAGCTTGTCCTTCCAGATGGTCAGGTCGTCGCCGCGCCAGCTTTCGATGTTGAGCGTTACGTCCTCGGCCAGCGCCATCCCGGTCGTGCCGAGGATGCTTGTGCCGAGCAGAAGGGCCGTCAGTAGTTTGGTCTTCATCTTCAGTCTCCCTGTTGACCTTTTTCAGGTTCCGTTTTGATGAGAACAGAGGCTCAGCGCCCCTTGTTCCCCTCGCAAGCCCGTTTCACCCCGATGGAAATCGGGATGAAACAGGCCCTACTTCTTTGTTAGGGCATGATCTTTTCCGAAAAGCGGGTTCCACTTTTCGGAATCATGCCCCAGCGCGGAAAGCGCCGGCCGAAGCTTCTGGCCGGTTCCTTCCAGTATCTTCTCGGCCGCGTCGGCGTTGGCGGCGCCGGCGGCGAGCAGAATGGCGGTCTTGACGACGCCACCGCTTTCCTCGAGCAGGCGGGCGGCGTCGTCGCGGCTCTTGCCGCTGATGGCGGCGACCATGCGTACGGCGCGGTCGCGCAGCTTGATGTTGTCGGCGGTGAGATTGATCATGTAGCCGTCATGGACATGGCCGAGATGGATGGCGGCGAGCGTCGACAGCATGTTGAGCGCGATCTTCTGCGCGGTGCCCGCGCCCATGCGCGTCGAGCCGGCGATCAGCTCCGGGGGCGTTTCGAGCAGGATGGCGACGTCGGCTTGCTTGAACAGCGCGGCGCCCCGGTTGTTGGCGATGGCGATGGTGACGGCGCCCCGGCGCCGCGCGTCCTGCAGCGCCTGGACCGCATAAGGGGTCGAGCCGCTGGCGGAAATGGCGATCAGGCAGTCGCCCTTGCCGATATCGGCCGCGGCGACGGCCGCCGCCGCTTCCCCGGTGTCGTCCTCCGGTCCGCCGGCCAGTGTGCGGAAGGCCTCGTCGCCGCCCGCGATCAGGATGGCGATGCGGTCGCGCGCAATGCCGAACGTGCCGGGCAGTTCCAGCGCATCGGCCAGCGCCATAAGGCCGGAGCTGCCGGCCGCCGCATAGGCGAGCCTGCCGCCGCTCTTCAACTGCTTCGCGATGAGTTCGGCGGCAACGGCGATTGCCGGAATGGCGCCGTGCACGGCCTTGCTGGCCTCGATCTGGGCATTGGCCAGGAACGCCAGAATGGCTTCGGGGGCCTGGACATCCAGCCCCTCGGCATTCTGGTGGAGCGCTTCCGTGCGCGTCTCGGCCATCCATTTTCCTCCAACTGAGCGAAACAATACCAAAAAAATACCACTTGTCCACACGCATTAACGAATTTCAGGCAGGGGAATTTGCTTGCCGGCAAATTGCTACGGGTTTTCAATAAAATACGCCTTAATCTTTTTTGAACCGAAATTAACTCTTGGCTATTGGTATTTTATTGGTATTATCCCGGCCGAGGAGAAAATCGCGTGAAATTCGTGCTCGGCATCGATGGCGGCGGCACCAGCTGCAGGGCGGCCCTTGCGGCCGTCGACGGCGCTGTCGTCGGCCGCGCCAAAAGCGGCGCCGCCAACATCCGTACCGACCTCACCGGCGCCCGCGCCAACATCGTCGAGGCGGCCAGGCAGGCTTTCCTCGCCGCCGGCCACGATCCGGAGCTGATCCCGCGGACACCTGCCATCCTTGGCCTCGCCGGTGCCAATGTCGGCACCTACCGGCAGCAGCTCGAGGCAATCCTGCCTTTCAGCCAAAGCCGTGTCGAAACCGATGCCGAGATCGCGCTCGAAGGCGCGGTCGGTTCCGGCGACGGCGCCATGGCCATCCTGGGCACCGGCACAGCCTATATGGCGCGTAAGGGCGGAAAATCGCGCGCCATCGGCGGCTGGGGTTTCCAGGTCGGCGACCAGGGCAGCGGCGCCCGCATCGGCCGCGACCTGCTCGAGCAGACGCTGCTTGCCTATGACGGTATCCGTCCAGGCTCCCCCTTGACCGACGCCATGCTCGCCGTCTTCCGCAACAATCCGGAAGACGTGGTCGAATTCACCACCAACGCCAAGCCGGGCGATTTCGGCGGCTTCGCGCCAAAGGTCTTCGACCATGCCGAAAAGGGCGATCTCGTCGCCAACTGGATCCTCGGCAAGGCGGTGGCCGATGTCGAGGCTTCGCTCGGCGCGCTCGATCTCGCCGAAGATGCCCCGCTCTGCCTGCTCGGCGGCCTGGCGCCGCTTTACGCGCCGCGCCTGTCGGCGCGCTACCAGGCGCTGCTGAAAGCTCCGCTCGACGACGCGCTCGGCGGCGCCGTGCAGATGGCCTTGCGCATCTTCGCTTCTGGCGCGGAGGCGCCGCGATGAGCGCCGCCGACCAGATCTTCGCCATGCTGCCGGAGGCGCCGCGATGAGCGCCGCCGACCAGATCTTCGCCATGCTGAAAGAGTCCTCGCAGAGCGGTGCGCCGCTCTATTTGCAGCTGAGGAGAAGCATCGAGGAAGCGGTCAATCGCGGCTTGATCGGCCCCGGCGACGCGCTGCCATCCGAGCGCGACATCGCCAGCAAGGCCGATATCTCGCGCGTCACCGTGCGCAAGGCTGTGCAGGACCTGGTCAAAGGTGGCATCCTCGTGCAGCGCCACGGCTCGGGCACCTTCGTCGCTCCGCGCATGGAGCGCGTCGAGCAATCGCTGTCGCGGCTCACCTCCTTCACCGAGGACATGGCGCGCCGCGGCATGAACGTGCGCTCCGTTTGGCTGGACCGCGGCCTCTATGCGCCGTCGCCGGATGAGATGATGGTGCTGGGCCTGTCCTCGACCGAGCTGGTGGCGCGCGTCGCACGCCTGCGCATCGCCAACGACACGCCGCTGGCGATCGAGCGCGCCGCGCTCTCGGCCAGCGTCCTGCCCGACCCCGAGGCGATCGGCTCCTCGCTCTATGCGGCGCTGGGCACGACCGGCAATCGCCCGGTACGCGCCGTGCAGCGCATCTCGGCCACCAATCTCGGCGACGCCGATGCGCGCCTGCTGGAAGTATCGCCGGGGATTGCCGGTCTGCAGATCGAGCGCATTTCCTATCTGGCGAGCGGCAAGGTGATCGAGTTCACCCGCTCGGTCTACAGGGGCGACGCCTATGATTTCGTCGCGGAACTCCGGCTGACCGGGCCGGGAGAGGAGATCCGGCAATGATGGCAAACACCACCCATATGCGGCGCGAGATCGATGAGATCCCTGAAGCCGCCGCTCGCCTTCTTGACGGCTCGGCCTCGGCGCTGGCCGAGGCGGGCCGCGGCCTGCGCGAGCGCGATCCGCATTTCGTCGTCACCGTGGCGCGCGGCTCGTCCGACCACGCCGCGACCTTCATGAAATATGCCGTCGAATTGACGGCGGGCCTTGCGGTCGCCTCGGTCGGGCCGTCGATCGCGTCCATCTACGGCGCCAAGCTCAGGCTGCGCGGCTCCGCCTGCCTGGCGGTCTCGCAGTCGGGCAAGAGCCCGGACATCGTCGCCATGGCCGAAACGGCAAGGGCCGGCGGCGCGCTCACCGTCGCCATCACCAACACGGCCGACTCGCCGCTGGCGCGCGCCTCCGATTATGCCATCGACATCCTGGCAGGGCCGGAACGCTCCGTCGCCGCCACCAAGACCTTCGTCAATTCGGCCGTCGCCGGCCTGGCGCTGATGGCGCACGCGACCGACGACCAGCCGTTGCTGAAGGCGCTCACCGGCCTTCCCCGCCATTTCGAGAAGGCGATCGCCTGCGACTGGATGGCGCTTGCCGGCGCGCTGGAAAATCCGCAGTCGCTGTTCATCCTCGGCCGCGGCCCGTCCTTCGCGATCGCCAGCGAGGCGGCGCTGAAGTTCAAGGAAACCTGCGCCATGCACGCCGAGGCCTACAGCGCCGCAGAGGTCATGCATGGGCCGCTGGCGCTGGTCGGACCGGGTTTCCCGGTTCTGGCGCTTGCCGCGCGCGATGCGTCCGAACCCTCGGTCGCCGAGGCGGCCGACGGCCTGACGGCCAAGGGCGCGGCCGCCTTCATCACCTCCGACAAGGCGAAGGCCGCGAAACTCCTGCCGCATGTCGCCACCGGCCACCCGCTGACCGATCCGCTGCCGCTGATCGTGTCCTTCTACGGCTTCGTCGAGGCCTTCGCGCGCCATCGCGGCCTCGACCCCGACACGCCGCGCAACCTGCGCAAAGTGACGGAAACCGTATGAGCGACCGTTTCGCACTCACCGGCGCCCGCATCTTCGACGGTGCCGACTGGCATGACAACGCCGCCCTTGTCGTCAAGGGCGACGCGGTCGAGGCCATCCTGCCCGCAGGCGCGATTCCGTCCGGCGTTCCGGCGGTCGAGACCGGTGGTGGCCTGCTGGTGCCTGGTTTCGTCGACATCCAGGTCAATGGCGGCGGCGGCGTGATGCTCAACGACCATCCCGACGTCGCCTCGATTGAGACCATCTGCCGGGCGCACGCGCCCTTCGGCACCACCGCGCTGCTGGTGACGCTGATCACCGACACGCCGGCCGTCACCGCCGCCGCCATCGCCGCCGGCGCCGAGGCGGCCCGGGAAAAGGCGCCGGGCTTCCTCGGCCTGCATCTGGAAGGGCCGCATCTCTCCGTAGCCCGCAAGGGCGCACATGATCCGGCGCTGATCCGGCCGATGACCGATGCCGACCAGGCCGCGCTCATTGCGGCGCGCAAAGAGCTTCCGGTGCTGCTTACCACGATCGCCCCGGAATCGGTCGAACCGGCCCGTGTCACGGCGCTGGCCAAGGCCGGCGTCGTCGTCAGTCTCGGCCATAGCGATACCGACTATTCGACCGCCAGCGCCTTTGCCGGCGCCGGCGCCACGGTGGTGACGCATCTGTTCAACGCCATGAGCCAGATCGGCAACCGCGAGCCGGGTCTGGCTGGCGCTGCGATCGACACCGGCGGTCTGTACGCCGGCATCATCGCCGACGGCATCCATGTCCATCCCGCGACGATGATCCTGGCGCTGCGCGGCAAGCAGCGGCCGGGCAAGATCGTGCTGGTCACCGACGCCATGGCGACGATCGGCACCGACATGACATCGTTCACGCTGAACGGCCGCACCATCTACCGCAAGGACGGCAGCCTCAGGCTTGCCGACGGAACGCTGGCCGGCGCCGACCTGGACATGATTTCCGCCGTCCGCTTCGTCCACCGCGTCGTCGGGCTGGAGCTCGACGAGGCCCTGCGCATGGCCTCGCTCTATCCGGCCGAAGCAATCGGCCAGACGCATCGCCTCGGCCGTTTCGCCAACGGCACCGCCGCCGACATTGTCGGCCTGTCGGAGGGGCTGGATGTCAGGAACGTCTGGATCGGCGGCAAGAAGGTTTTTGGGACGTAACCTCCGCGATTTTCGTCATCCTCGGGTCTGCGCGCGTCGCTTCGCTCCTTGCTCCGCCCTAGAATGACGAAGCGATGGGCGTTTCGGCTAACCTCCGAGGCCTGCGGCTCGATAATCGTTAGCCGGCTCCACGCACCGCGTAGATATCCTTGTACGCCTCGCGCAAAATATTCTTCTGCACCTTGCCCATCGTGTTGCGCGGCAGTTCGTCGACGAAGATCACCTGCTTCGGGTGCTTGTATTTCGCCAGCCGGCCGGCGATGGCGCCGGCAATGTCGGCGGCGCTGATCGCCGATCCCGGCTTGCGCACCACGACCGCGGTGACACCTTCGCCGAAATCCGGATGGGCGACGCCCACAACCGCGCTTTCGCTGACGCCATCAAGCGCGTCGATCTCGCTCTCGATCTCTTTCGGATAGACATTGTAGCCGCCCGAGATGATCAGGTCCTTGCCGCGCCCGACGATGTGGACATAGCCGTCGGCATCGATCAGGCCGAGGTCGCCGGTGATGAAGAAGCCGTCGTCGCGGAACTCGGCCCTGGTCTTCTCGGGCATGCGCCAATAGCCGGCAAAGACGTTCGGGCCCTTGACCTCGATCATGCCGATCTCGCCCTGGGCCAGCGGCTTGGCGGTTTCGGGGTCGGTGATGCGCAGCGAGACGCCGGGCAAGGGGAACCCGACCGTGCCGGCGCGCCGTTCGCCGTCATGGGGATTGGACGTGTTCATGTTGGTCTCGGTCATGCCGTAGCGCTCGAGGATGGCGTGGCCGGTGCGCTCGCGCCAGGCCTTGTGCGTCTCGGCGAGCAGCGGCGCCGAGCCGGAGATGAAGACCCGGATGGCGCTGGCCGCTTCGCGCGTCAGGCCGTGCTGCTGCAACAGCCGTACATAGAAGGTCGGCACGCCCATCAGCGCGGTCGCGCGCGGCATCAGCGACAGGATGCGCGCCGGGTCGAATTTCTGCTCGAAGAACATTTTCGCGCCGGCCATCAGGATGACGTTGGTGGCCACGAACAGGCCGTGCGTATGGAAGATAGGCAGCGCATGGATCAGCACGTCGTCGGCGCCGAAGCGCCACTGCTCGACCAGCACGCGGGCATTGGAAGCTAGGTTCTCGTGGCTGAGCATCGCGCCCTTGGAACGGCCGGTCGTGCCGGACGTGTAGAGGATAGCAGCAAGATCGTCCGGCCCGCGCGCGACATCGCTGAAATCCGTCGCCTGCCGCGAAGCCTGGCTGGCGAGCGTTCCCTGCCCGTCGCGGCCGAGCGTGAGCACCGTCGCGCCGATCGATGCGGCAAGCGGCTCGACGCCCGAAAGACGGTCCGGATCGCACACGATCAGCGTCGGCTCGGCGTCGCGGAAGAAATAGTCGAGCTCTGGCAGCGTGTAGGCGGTGTTGAGCGGCAGGAAGACCGCGCCGGCGCGTAACGAGGCGAGATAGAGCAGCGCCGCCTCCGGGCTCTTCTCGACCTGGACGGCGACGCGGTCGCCGGGCTCGACGCCGGCCTGCGCCAGCGCATGCGCCAGTTGCGCCGACTTGGCCAGCATGTCGCCATAGGTGATCGAACGGCCGTCATCCGTCTCCATCAGCAGCCGGTCTGGCGCCGGCATATGGGAACGGAAAGCGCCGAAGAGATGATTGGTCATGAAATGTCCTCTGGAGCAATTCGAGGAAAGGCGGTTTTCAGTCCGGAATTGCGTCAAAACAAGGAAATAGAGCGGTTCGCCGTTTCCGTGAAACGGCGAACCGCTCAGGCGTACGCCGGATGGCTCATGCGTTGCGCTGCCCGAGCGAATATCAGATTTGGCGGCCGGAGAAAAACGGCGCGGCAGTTATCTGCGGCGCCCTTTGCTGAGGCCGGCCTTCGGATCATAACCCTGCGCGAAGCGTTCCATGCACATCGCCGCGGTGAGGCGGTAATGATTGAGAAGCGCCTCGACCGCGCCGTCGGCGTCGCCATCCAGCGTGCGCTCGGCAATCATGCGGTGCTCGCCAAGATCGTCGCGTCCCATGCCCGGCGCGTTTTGCGAGATCAGGCGGTAGCGCGAAGCCTGATCGGAAAGCTGATCGCAAAAGCCGATCAACCAGTGCGACCGGCACGCCGCGATCAGCGCGCGATGGAAGGCGCGGTGCAGCTTCTCCCATTCCGGATTGTTGGTTGCCGGGTCTTCAGGCAGGCGGCGCTCGGCGCGCGCGAGGCGGTGCAGGGCCAGCACCAGCTGCTCCTCCCATTCGGCGGTGCGGTGCGCAATGGATTCGCGCAGCGCTCGCTCCTCCAGCCAGCAGCGCGTACGCGTCAACTCCTCCAACTCCACGGCGCTGACCGGCATCAGGAAGAAGCCGCGTTGGTCGTGACGGCCGAGCAGGCCCTCGGCGGCCAGGCGGTTGAGCGCCTCGCGCACCGGCGAAGCGCCGGCGCCATAGCGGGAAACGACCCATTCGACACGCAGTTTCGTCTCGGACTCCAGAGCTCCGCGCAGCAAGTCGTCGCGGAGTTGCTGGTAGACCGAACTGGCAAGCGTGCTTTTGGCGCCCTTGCTCTCGCCCGGCTCGGTGTTTCCGTTTGTCAATCGAACTCCTGTTGCTTTGCCCCTGGTTTGCCAGGGCCCCGCGGCGAAGCAATTCCCGTACATATATCATACAGCCGGGCAACGGCGCCTCAAGCGGAAGATGACGATATTCGACCTTAAGACAGGTCGGGCCGTCTATTCATTGAATAAAGTAGAATCTCGGGGAAAAGCCGATAATCCTGCGTCGCTTCCTATATCGAACAGTCGTTCAATTGCCGCGATTAGGCAACTCCCGGGAGAGATGGGGCAGTTATACGTTTAACCGACGGCTCTGTCGGCGGCCGTTCGAATTGCTTCGATATTTGCCCTGTAGGCTTCGACGCTGCCGCCCTTGAAGACGGCGGCGCCCGCCACCAGCACATTGGCGCCGGCCGCGGTCATCAGCGGCGCCGTTTCTGCCGAAACGCCGCCGTCGATCTCGATGTGGATCGGCCGGCTGCCGATCAGCGCCTTGACCCGTTTCACCTTGTCGACGATCGCCGGGATGAAGGCCTGTCCGCCGAAGCCCGGATTGACGGTCATGATCAGGATGAGGTCCAGCCGGTCGAGCACATATTCGATCGCCGTTTCCGGCGTCGCCGGGTTGAGCGAGACGCCGGCCTTCTTGCCAAGGCTCTTGATGGTCTGCAGCGAACGGTCGAGATGCGGCCCGGCCTCGGCGTGAACCGTCATGCCGTCGCAGCCGGCTTCGGCGAAGGCGGCCAGGTAAGGATCGGCCGGCGCAATCATCAGATGGCAGTCGAAGAAGGCCTTGGTGCGGCTGCGGATCGCCTTGATCACCGGCGGGCCGAAGGTGATGTTGGGCACGAAATGGCCGTCCATCACGTCGAGATGAATCCAGTCGGCGCCGGCCGCCGCGACGGCCTCGACCTCATCGCCGAGCTTGGAGAAATCCGAAGCCAGCACCGATGGCGCGATCAGGGTCTTCTTGCTCATGGCGCAAATTCTCCTGTCAGTCCTGCGCGCGTGGCCGCGCCTGTCAGCGCGATTGCCTAGAGCAATTCCAGGAAAAGTGCGAGCGGTTTTCCGTCCGGAATTGCGTCAAAACAAGGAGATAGAGCGGTTCACCGTTTCCGTGAAACGGTGAAACGCGCTAATGCATGTCGCGCAGAAATATGCAGCGGCTTTGCGATAACGACATGCATGAAAACAAAGGCTTAAAGCGCGTCGCCTGAATCCGCTTCAGCGACGCGCTAGACCATGATCCGGTCAAGGGGAAGCATGTTTTCGACAGGCGAATCGGTCCGCTTGCCACAGGGCTGTCGTCGATGTGAAAAAGAAAACCCGCCGGATCGCTCCGGCGGGTCTGGATCTTCAGCCGCAAGATTACGGCTTGAAGTTCTGGATGTTGGCGCCCGCCGGATCCTGCAGCACGCGCTGCGGCTGGCGCTGCGGCACCAGTTGCTGCAGCACGTTCGGGTTGAGCAGGATGCCGGGGTTGATCTCGACGCCCGGCCGCCTGCGGATCGGCGTGCAGTCCGGGAACCGTCCGGCCGTGCCGACCGGGCAGCGCCGCTTGGTCAGCACCGGTTGGCACTGGCCGTCGATGTAGCGCGAGCCTGGCGCGCATTCCTGTTGCGGCTTGCGGCAGGCGCCGTCGCGGATTTCGGTCCCACGCGGGCAGACGCAGTCGCCCCGCTTGTTGTGGACCTGACCGCGAATGGTGCACTGCTCCTGCTTCGGCTTTGGCGGCCTACAGGCCTTGCCCCGCACCTCCAGGCCGTCCGGGCAGGCGCAGTTGCCGTCGGCGTCGCGCACCTGGCCGCGAATCGGGCATTGCCTCGACACGATCGGCCGGCAGGCGCCGTCACGGACTTCTGTGCGGCTCGGGCAGACGCAATCGCCATCGGCGTTGCGGGACTGGCCCCGGATGCGGCACTGGGCGGGCGGCTGCCTGTCGGGCACGCAGGCCTTGGCCACCCGGTCGAGATGCGTGCCGTCCGGGCAGGTGCAGCCATTGCCGTTCGAAGTCGGCACCGCGCCGCGCACCGTGCATTTCGGCGGGATGACCTGGCAGACGCCGTTGACCAGTTCGCCGCGGCGGCAGACGCAATTGCCGTCCTGGTCGTGATACTGGCCGGGACGCAGCGGGCACTGCCGCTCCTGCGGCTCTTCGCCCCGCACGCATTTGCCGTTCTCCAGCTCCGTGCCGCGCGGGCAGACGCAGCGTCCGTCCGCTGTCCGGATCTGGCCTTGCAGCAGGACGCAGCGCGGCGGCACGGGCAGCGGCAGGAGCTTGGTGCCTCCACCGCCTGAGCACTGGCCGTTGCGGAAGGTGGTGCCGTCCGGGCAGACGCAACGGCCGGCCGAGTTCAGCACCAACCCGTCCGAGCACTGGTTCTTCACCTCATGCCTGATGGTGAAGGGGTGGCATGAATAGGCTTTGCCGCGATCGCCCTGGTTGGTGGTCAGGTCGCGCGACAGCACGTCGCCGCCGCCGTGCACCGGCGTGTTCGGAGGAAGCACGCCGACGCAGTTCTGTCCGGTGACCGTTCCCTGCAGATCGGCGAGGCGCCCGTCCTCGGGAAGGATCACGGTGACGTGGTGGGTGTGGCTTTCACCTGCCCCCAGCGTCAGGTTGGCGATGCAGGATAGAGGCAGCGTCGTCGGCTCCTGCGAGCAGCCGAAGGGCGGGTCGATCGAGGAGATCTGAACGCCTTCCAGCCGGCCGAGACCCTCCACGCCGATCGCATCGCCGATGCGGACTGGACCGGAGAAGGGGTTCGGCCCATCATTCGTGATGGTGATCTCGAAGGAGCAGGGTTCTCCCGGCTGGCACTCGGCATCGCCGGTCTTCTCGACGCGGATGGCGGAAGTGCCGCCGCCCTTCGCGCAAGCCTGGCCGATCGGGTAGACGATATCGTCGCCCGGCCCCGGCCCGTAGGAGCCGCGCGCGCAGTTCTCGAACGCGCCATTGCCGCTCACCGTCACGTCGAAGTGCCTGGAGGTTCCGGGTGTCATCACGGCGCCGGGAATCTGGCACGACAGCGTGTTGGCAGGCACTGGTCCGCAGTTCCATTCCGGGCCGTCCGGGGCCACGGTCTGGATCTGCACCGGCGCACCGCCCGACACCAGCGTCGCGGCATCGTTGACCCGCACCGGTCCGGTGGGGGCGGCGGTGCCGGCATTGCTGATGGTGATGCGGCAAGAGACCATTCCGGCGCGCACGAGCTGATCGCCGCCGCAGGTCTTGGTGATGCGCAGGCCGGGCTGGCCGCCATTCGGATGGCGGATGCGTTCGGTGGCGCAGGCCTTGTTGTTGGCGAGGTCGACCTCGCCGCGAATGCCCTTCACCTCGGCGCAGTTCTCCACCGTGTCCGGCCGGTAGTTTGCAGGCATCACCGCCTTGACGACGATCGGCGTCGAGGCGCCCGCAGGCAGCGAGATGCTGGCATTGTCGCAGCGGAACTGTCCGGGCCCGTTCGGTCCGCAGCTCCATGGCGGGCTCGGCCCGAAGGTCGACGAAGTCGGCGCGCCGCCGGGGTAGGTGTCGATCACCGTCAGTGGCCCATTATAGGTGCTGGTGCCGTTGTTGATGACGTCGATCACGAAGAAGCACACGCCGTCCGGCGTGCAGACCGGGACGCGGGCGCGCTTCTTCAAGATCAGGTCGACCTTCTTTTCGACCGGCGGATTGCACTGCGGATCGCGATCGCCACGGCGACAGATCGGGATCGAAGCGCAGCCGCGGTCGTTCTGCTGGCTGCCGAACAGCGGCTTGCCGCTGGCCTGGTAGTCATAGGCGGCGCAGTTGCGCAGCACGCTGCCCTGCCACCCGCCCGCCGGCTTGAAGCCGAGCTTGAGGTTGACGGAAGCGCCGGGGTTGAGCGTGGTCGGCGGATAGGTGCAGGTCATCGGCGTCGTGCCGGGCACGCAGACCCAGGACGCGTTCGGCCCGGAGGCCAGCACGGAGCCTGCCGGCAGCGTCACCTCGTCGAGCACGATCTTGCCGTTATAGGGCGCGTCGCCGACATTGGTGACGGTGATGGTGAAGTCGCAGCCGCCGGCCATCGTGCAGCGCGGCACGTCGGCATGCTTCTCGACCTTGAGGTCCGGCTCCTTGTCCTTCGGCGGGCATCTCAGATCACGCGGGATGACGATGTCGATGACCTGCGTGCAGCAGAGCCCCCAGCCTTCCTTCGGCCCGGCATAGGTCTCGATGCCGGTGACGATGAGATGGATGGCCTCGCCGGGCGAGGCCCCGATGATCTTCCAGTTCAGCACGCCGCCGCCGACCGGCACCTTTTGCGTGTCGGGAACGATGGTGATGCCGGGCGTCGTCGTCGACACCTGCACCCACTTGCCGCCCATCTCCGGGCCGACCGGCATGTGGTAGATGAAGGCGCCGCCGCCGGGCACGCAGTCGACCGTGCCGTGCTCGACCTTGAAGCATTCCTTGCTGGGAGGTGGCGGCGGGTTGCACTTGGTGACGTCGATATGGATCGTCGTCTTGGCGCCGGTCAGGAAGTCGCCGTCGTCCGGCTTGTTCGGGTCCTGCGACGGGATGACGGTCCCCGGGCCGCCTCCCATTGTCACCTTGATCTGACCCTGGTTGTCGACATTGGCCGGCGCGGGAAACGCCGCCTGGTCGATCTTGGCCAGGATGCGGAAGGTGATGGTGCGTTCGTTCGGCGCGCCCGAACCGTCGAGATCGTCGGCGGAAATCCGGAAATCGGACACCGTCGCCGTATCGTCGGGGTTGGCCGAGCTGCTGATCGTGGCCGCCGGCAGCGCTCCGCCGCCGGCGTCCGTGCCGTCGCCGGTCACATTCACGTTGACGATCTTCAGGCCGTGCGCAAGCTGGTCCTTGAAGTCGATCCTGGCGTTCTTCAGTGCGTTGGCCAAAGCCGGATTGGCGAAGGGTTGCGCATTGCCGTGCAGGCCGAAGGTCAGCGTGTAGTAGACATAGTCGCAGCCGCGCTGGCCGCCCGTCTTGGTGAAGAAGGGCACAATGCGGCCGGGTTCGGGGTTGACGATGCGCGGATTGTCCAGGTCGAGCCTGGGCTCCGGTCCGGCGACTTCGGTGAGCTTGGCCGGAGCGGTGTCTTCCGCGAGCGCCGGCAGCGCCGGCATCATGGCGACCGCGATACCGGCCGCCATCAGCCAGCGCGCGCCGCGCCTGGCGTATGACAGGGGTTTCATGATCTTCTCCATGACGGTTTTCGTGTTGCGCGAGGCGAGGTGGGAAAGGGCGAGATTTGTCATCTGTCCCTCCCTCAACGTTCGCAGCTGACGGCTGGCGTTCTGAGCGGCAGCGTCACCTTGCAGCAAGGGTAGTAGCCACCCTTGTCCTGGTCGGACTTGCGATAGAAGCAGAGCCCGACATTGACGGTGTCGCCAGGATCATGGCCGGTGATGTCGACCGTGTAGGGCTTGCCCGGGACATGCGACATGGGGCTTGTCACCCCGACGCCGGGCGTCCTGGACTGCGCCTTGATCGAATCGCCGCCGAAGCCGGCATGGTCATGGAGATAGAGTTCGGCCCGAAGTCCGCGCGGCGTGCAGTAGTAATGCACGTCCTCGACATCGACGCAGGGCGGCAGGTTGCCGGGCGGCGGGAAGTCGGGCGGATAGAACGGAGGCAGATAGCCGCCGGGGATTTCCTCGTAATAACCGGCGCGGCCTTCGCACGGGCGCCAGACCCTTATGTCGCCGACATGGCCTTCGATCTCCGGGTCTTCGAAATAGCCGTCGAAGTCGACGAACCAGGAGCCGAAGGGCGGCACGTTGGCCGGCTTGACGAGCGCGCTCGGCGTCAGCTGCACGCCATGCACGGCAAGCGGCCCGCCGGCGGCGAGGCGCTCGGCAAGCTCGGGATTGTCGCGCAACTTGTCGCCTGTGTTGACGACGGTGTCGGTGCAGACGCTGGTGTCGATATTGCCGTCGGCGTCATAGCCATATTGCAGGTCGACGCCGCCGGCCGACTGGCGGTTGCCTTGCGGAAAGCCGACCGCGTATTCCTGCGGCACCTCGACCCAGGCCGATTCCGTCGCCGGATCGTCCGGGTCTTCCTGCCAGTAGCGGATCAACTCGCCTTTGCCGGAATCGGCGAAGCGGCTGTAATCGTAACGGTTTTCGACCGGGCCGCGCTGGGCGAGATACATGAAGCCGTTGTTGTCGAAAGCTATGTCGGTGACGGCGTAATCCTTCTCGGCCTTGACCGTCAGTTCCCAACGCGGATCGCCGGCGAACGTGCCGTCGCGCGCAATGCCGACCGACCAGATCTCGGATTTTTCGCCGACCGAATAATAGAGCCGGCCGCCGTGATAGGAGACCGCCCAGACACGGCGCTCGTCCTGCGTATAACCCCAGGTCTCGGGGTCTTCGGTATCGAAGGCCGCGCCCTGGATGTCCATAACCGCGCCATCGTCGGCGACGGGGCCAAGCCCATGCGCCGGGCGGCCGGCGACGCCATGGTCGAACGTGTCGATCAGATGGCCGTCGGCGTCGATGCGATGGATCAGGCCGGTGTCGATATCCGAGGCGAAGAACTGGCGGTGGATGGGATCGAAGGCGAGGTTGCCGATGCCCGGTCCGCTATTGGTGTCGATGTCGGCGAATTTCGAGACGGCGCCCGTGATGCCGTCGATCTTCCAGATCGTGCCTGGACCGCCGCCATTCTCGGTGCCGAACTGGCCGCCCATGAAGGTGGCGCCGGCGGCGCCGCGACGCTGCCGCTCCGGACGCCCGTCGTCGTCGGCGTCCGGAGTGACGATCTCGACGCCATGCAGCGAGGTCGCGGCGGCATAAAGATTGGGAATGCCCGACGGCATGCCATCGCGTACGCCGTCGTCATAGGTCAGTCCGAACACCTCGCCGATCTGCCCAGCCGTCACCTCGAAGGGCGGCGGCGTGAAGACGAGCTGGCCCGAGGCAGGCCCGCCGAGATGCGAGACGTCGAAAATGCGCAAGGATGCCCGCGAGGTGTCGATGAAGGTCTCGTCGACCGGATCGGTGCCGGGCGGCAAGCCCTGGTCGAAATCGGGGATTATGGTGCCGGGGAAGCCGGTGACCGCCATCGATCCAGGATAGATGATCTGGGTTTCCTGCGCCTTCGCCACGCCGCCGAGCCAGAGGCTGGCGGACAGCGCCACGGCAAGAATTCCGCTGGTGGATGCTATTGCGCGGCGCAGACGGCCGCCACGAGAACGCAGAAACGAGCCGCGAACGCCAGACATTGAACTCCCCCCGAAGCCGCTGGAAGGAACATCCGGTCTTGTCGCGCCAACCAGGGCAAGGCGCGGCGTTGCGGCACGTTCTTCCCCGATCGAATTGTCTGCTTTCCTCATCGTGACGATACGCCTGCGCCTATGCAGGGTCAACGGAATCAGCCGAAAGCCCAGCGCGTCGACCCCTTCCCGAAGGCGGTGATCGCGCTGGACTCCCGTTGTTCCCGGAGACCGCGTAGTCTCTGGGTTTCTGGTCATGGGGCTTTCCCTTTCCGGGCCGCACCATTGCGGCGCCTGGCCATCAGTCGCCGGCCGGCGTGGAAAGGTTCATTTGAGGATAGCGGGGCGGAAAGCGTTCCCGGGCCGCCGGGCGTCACCAGATCCAGTCGCCCCGGCCGAGTGCCGATACCGCCTCGACGATGCGGGTGAAGCTGGTCCGTGCCCGGCCGACCATGTGCCGGGCCCTGAGATAGCCGTGTACAAGGCCCGGCTCCTCGAACCAGGTGGCGCGTCCGCCGGCCGCGACGATGCGGTCGCGATAGGCCTCGCCGTCGGACGACAGCGGGTCGCACTCGGCGGTGATCAGCACCGTCGGCGGCAAATTGGCGAAATCGGCGTCGGCGAGCGGGTAGAGCGTGATATCGCCGGTCCGGTCCACGCCGCCGGTGCGGATATGCTTGTAGAAATCGAGGTCGCGCACCGTCAGCATCGGCGCCTCGGCATGGGTGACGTAGGAGCCGCGCGAATGGTCGCCGCCAAGGCCGGGATAGATCAGCATCTGGCCGGCCGGCTTCTTCGCATGGCCGCGCGTCGCATGCGCTGTCGCCGCGCAGAGATTGCCGCCGGCGCTGTCGCCACAAAGCACGACAGGGCGGTCATAGGTCCTGGCGGCCCATTCGAAAGCGTCCATCGCGTCGTCGAAGGCGGCCGGATGCAGATTTTCCGGCGCCAGCCGGTAATCGACCGAGACCACCTCGAAGCCGGTGCGGGCGCAAAGCTCGGCGCAGACATCCTCATGGCTGTCCAGCCCGCCCAGGATGAAGCCGCCGCCATGGAGATAGAGCACCATGGCGGCATTGTTCGGCGTGGCGTTGCGGTAGATGCGGATCGGGATGCCGTTGGCGATGCTTGTCGTCTCGGCGGTCA
This sequence comes from Mesorhizobium sp. B3-1-7, assembly GCF_006439385.1. Taxonomy (NCBI): domain Bacteria; kingdom Pseudomonadati; phylum Pseudomonadota; class Alphaproteobacteria; order Hyphomicrobiales; family Phyllobacteriaceae; genus Mesorhizobium; species Mesorhizobium sp. B3-1-7. Next base: position 73,873 of record NZ_VFTL01000028.1, on the reverse strand, counting down.
CGCCTTGCGGGTAGCCGGCAAAGAACTCCCGGCACATCCGGTCATAGATCGCGCGCTGCTCTTCGATCGTGTAGTCGATCGTATCCGGCGGGTAGTAGGAGTTGGTCTTCTCGATGAAGGCCCAGGTCTCGGCGTCGATGAGGGTTTTATAGTCGGTCATTGCGGTTGGACCGACTGGAGAGGTTCAGCCCGGTCACCCCCCTCTGGCCTGCCGGCCATCTCCCCCGCAAGGGGGGAGATCGGATGTCGCATTTGCCTTCGCCAATCTCCAGCGGGGAAAGGTGAGCGCCGGCGCCGACACTGCCAATCTCCCCCCTTGCGGGGGAGATGCCCGGCAGGGCAGAGGGGGGTGCCTCGCGCCGTCATCTTTGACGTTATCGTCCCTTCCACACCGGCTCGCGCTTCTCCGCGAACGCCCGGAACCCTTCCATGTTGTCTTCCGACCCATAGAGGATATCGACCGTCGGCAGCTGCCGACGCGTCACCTTGTTCATCGCGTCCTGGAAGGTCAGCGCCTCGGCCACGCGCGCCGTCTCCTTGATCGAGGCGAAGACCAGCGGCGGGCCGCTGGCCAAGAGCCTTGCGATCTCCCAGACGCGCTCTTCGAGCTTGTCCTTGGGCAGCACTTCGTTGACCAGGCCCCAGCGATGCGCTTCGGCGACATCCATCCAGCGGCCGGTAAACAGGAGGTCCATGGCGATGTGGTAGGGGATGCGCTTCGGCAGCTTGATGGTGGCTGCGTCGGCCAGCGTGCCCGCACGGATTTCCGGCAGCGCGAAGGAGGAATGGTCCGAGGCGTAGATGAGGTCGCAGGACAGCGCCAGTTCGAAGCCGCCGCCCACCGCCATGCCGTTGACGCAGGCGATCACCGGCTTGTTGAGGTCGCGCAACTCCTGCAGCCCGGCAAAACCGCCGACGCCGTAATCGCCGTCGACCGCGTCGCCGGCGGCGGCCGCCTTCAGGTCCCAGCCTGCGCTGAAGAACTTGTCGCCTGCGGTCTTGACGATCGCGACGCGCAGGTCGGGATCGTCCCGGAACGCCCTGAAGGTCTCGCCCATCAGCCGCGATGTCTTCAGGTCGATGGCGTTGGCCTTCGGCCGGTCGAGCGTGACCTCGAGGATCGTGCCCTCGCGGCGGGTGGTGATGATTTCAGTCATTCTTCTTTTCTCCAAGCACCAGCAGGGCATCCGCGATCCAGGCGCCCTTGCCTTCGGCACAGACGATCAGCGGGTTGATGTCGAGCTCCTCGATCTCGACTTCGTTCTTCTGGACGAAGTCGGCAATGCCGGCGACGGCGTCGATGGCCGCCTGGACATCGGCCTTCGGCCGGCCGCGATAGCCTTCGAGCAGCGGATAGAGCTTCAATCCACGCAGCGCCGCCTCGATGTCGTCGCGCGTTGCCGGCAGCATCAGGGTCACGCTGTCGCGCAGAAGCTCCACCAGCACGCCGCCGGTGCCGAGCGTCATCACCACGCCGAACATCGGATCGCGGGTGAAGCCGACGATCAGTTCGGCGACGCCGTCGCGCACCATGCGCTCGGCATAGAGCCCGGTGCCGAGCGGCAGAAGGTCATGCGCGGCGGCGCTGACGGATTCGGCGTCCTTGAGGTTCAGCCTGACGGCGCCGACTTCCGACTTGTGCGTGACGCCGAGCGCCTTCAGTGCCACCGGGAAGCCCAGCGTCATCGACGAGATCACCGCCTCGACCGCGTTGGAAGCGCGTTCGCCCTTCGGCACCGGCAGGCCGGCCTTGATCAGCCTTTCCTTGGCTTCGGCCTCGTCCGGCGTCACGTGTCTGGCTTCCGACGCGCCCGCGGCCGTGGTGTCGACCGGCTGCGCCTGCGGCTCGCGCCAGGCCCAGCCGATGAAGGCGGCGGCCTGGGCGGCGTCCATGGCCTCCGAAATGCCGAACAACGGCACCATGCCGCGCGCCATCAGCCCGGCGGTGTACTCCTCCGGCAGGTTTTCCGGCAGCGAGGAGACGATCGCGCCTTGCGCCTTGTTGGTCTTCAATGCCGCCTCGAAGGCGCGCAGCGTCGCCCACCAGTCGACGTCCGAGCAACGGTCGGGGCGCGGGAAGTCGAGCACCAGCATGTTGAGGTCGAAACCGCCCGACACCATGGCGGTGAAGGTGGCCGTCATCGCCGGCTCGTTGTTCCAGATGAAGGTGTGATAGTCGAGCGGATTGGCAACCGCGACCAGCGGTCCGAGCGTCGATTTGACATGCGCGCGATGCTGATCGGCAAGCGCCGGAAAATGCACCCAGCGGCCCTCGGCGCTGTCGGCCATCACGGAGGCTTCGCCGCCGGAGCAGCTCATCGAGGAAAGCTTGTAGCCGGGCAACGGCCCGGTGATGTGCAGCAGCTTCAACGCTTCGATGAAGGCCGGGATGGAATCGACACGCGCAATGCCGAGCCGCTTCAGGAACGCGCCGGAGGCGGCGTCCGAGCCGGCCAGCGAGGCGGTATGCGAGACGGTCGCCTGCCGCGCCTGCTCCGAGCGGCCGACCTTCATGGCGATGATCGGCTTCTCCAGCTCGCGGGCGCGCGCCGCCAGCCTTTCGAAGCCGGCTACCGAGTCGAAAGCCTCGATATGCAGGCCGAGCGAGGTGACGCGCTCGTCCTCGATCAGGCCGAGCGCCATTTCGGACAGGCCGGTCTGCGCCTGGTTGCCCGCCGTCATCAGGAAGGCGATCGGCAGGCCGCGTTTCTGCATCGTCATGTTGATGGCGATGTTGGACGATTGGGTGATGATGGCGACGCCCTTGCCGCCCTCGGCCAGGCGGATGCCGCCATGCTGGTCGGGCCACAACAACGCGCCGTCGGCATAGTTGATCAGGCCATAGCAGTTCGGGCCGATGATCGGCATCTGGCCGGCGGCGGCAACGAGTTCCGCCTGCAGCCGCTCGCCATCCTCGTCATAGGCCTCGGTCTCGAGGAAGCCGGCGGCGAAGCAGACGGCGCCGCCGGCGCCGCGCTCGGCCAGCGCCTTGATCACCTCGATGGTGAGGTGACGGTTGACGCCGACAAAGGCGGCGTCCGGTGCTCCGGGCAGGTCGGCGACGGAGCGGTAGGCCTTGCGGCCGGCGACCTCGTCCTTGGTCGGATGCACCGGCCAGATTTCGCCGGCAAAGCCCATCTTGATCGATTGCGCCACGACGGCGGCGGCCTGCGCGCCGCCGAACACGGCGATCGATTTCGGGCGCAGGAGACGTTCGAGTTTATGCATGGCCATCTTTTCGTTTGAGCGCGATCTTTCCCAAAACCGGTCCCGGTTTGGGGTAATCATGCTCTAAGCTCCGAACGGACGCAGCAGCGCCCGCGAAATAATATGTCGCTGAATCTCCGACGTGCCTTCCCAGATGCGCTCGACGCGGGCATCGCGCCAGATGCGCTCCAGCGGCAGGTCGTCCATCAGACCCATGCCGCCATGGATCTGGATGGCTTCGTCGGCGACAAAGGCCAGCATCTCGGTGGCCTTCAGCTTGGCCATCGCCATGTCCTGGTCGGTGACGGTGCCCTGATCGTACTTCCAGCCGGCTTCGAAGACCATCAGGTCGGCGGCCTTGAGCTCCGTCGCCATGTCGGCGAGCTTGAAGGAGACGCCCTGGAACTTGCCAATCTGCTGGCCGAACTGCTGGCGCTGCGCGGCATATTCGATGGCGTGCGACAGCGCGCGCTCGGCGCGGCCGAGGCAGGTTGCGCCGACCTGCAGGCGCGTGGCCCCCAGCCAGGAATTCGCGACGTCGAAACCCTTGTGCACCTCGCCGAGCACCTGGGATGCCGGCAGCCGGCAATCGTCGAATTCGAGGATCGAATTGGTGTAGCCGCGATGCGAGACATTGCGGTAGCCGTCGCGCACCGAAAAACCCTTGGTGCCCTTGTCGACGAAGAAGGCGGTGATCTTCTTGCGCTTGCCGCGCGGCGAATCCTCTTCGCCCGAGGCCATGAAGACGATGGCGAAGTCGGCGATGTCGGCATGCGAGATGAAATGCTTGGTGCCGTTGAGCACCCAGTGCGAGCCGTCCTGCACGGCGGTCGCCTTCATCCCGCGCAGGTCGGAGCCGGCGCCCGGCTCGGTCATCGCGAGACAATCCCATTTCTCGCCGCGGATGCAGGGGAAGAGGTACTTTTCGCGCTGCTCCGGCGTGCCGGCGAGCAGGATGTTGGAAGGCCGCGCCACGCAGGTCCAGTGCAGCGCGTAATTGGCGCGGCCAAGCTCCTTCTCGTAGAGCAGCCAGCTCACCGTATCGAGGCCGGCGCCGCCGACATCGGCCGGCATGTTGGCGGCGTAGAGCCCGGCCCCGATCGCCTTGGCCTTCAATTCGTCGATCAGCTCGCGGCGCAGCACGCCGGTGCGCTCCACCTCGCGCTCATGCGGATAAAGCTCGTTCTCGACGAAGGCGCGTGTCGTCTCGACGATGAGCTTCTGTTCTTCCGAAAGACCGAATTGCATCGCCTCAGCCCTTCTTCTTGCTCTTCTTCGCCTTGTCGGCGTTCGCGGGCTTCCCGGCTTTTGCCGGCTTTTCAGCCTTTGCCGGCTTCACGGCTTTCTTCGCCGGCTTTGTCGCCTTGGCCTTTGCGATGGCCTCGGCTGGGGTATTCTTCGTCGCCAGCTTGGCGAGCTGCTTTGTATAATCCTTGTGCAGCGCGCCGGCGCCCCAGCCCTTGCCCTTGTTCTGCTTCGACAGCGCTTCCATGATTGCGACTAGGTTGTCGTCGCGGATCTTCTCCAGCTCGCGGATCGACAGGCCGTGCGCCTGCTCGTCCGACTGCGTGGCGATCAGGTCGACAAGCTCGTCGTTGAACTCCGGCACGTCCATCAGCTTGGTCCACGGCCATTTCAGGCAAGGTCCGAACTGCGCCATGAAGTGGCGCATGCCGGCCTCGCCGCCGGCGACCCGGTATACTTGGAACATGCCCATCTGCGCCCAGCGCAGGCCGAAGGAATAGCGCATGATGTCGTCGAGTTCCTCGACGGTGCAGATGCCGTCCTTGACCAGCCAAAGCGCCTCGCGCCAGGCGGCTTCAAGCAGGCGGTCGCCGACAAAGGCCTCGATCTCCTTGCGCACCACCACCGGCTTCATGCCGATCGAGGCGTAGAGCTCCTTGGCCACTTCGATCGCCTCGGGGAACGTCTGCTCGCCGCCGACGATCTCGACCAGCGGCAACAGATAGACCGGGTTGAACGGATGGCCGACGACCAGCCGCTCCGGGTGCTTCTTCATCGCCACCTGCATGTCGGTCGGCTTGATGCCGGAGGTGGACGAGCCGACAATGGCATTGGCCGGCGCATGCGCGTCGATCTCGGCCAGCACCTTGTGCTTGAGGTCGAGCCGCTCCGGCACGCTTTCCTGGACAAAGTCGGCGTCGACCACCGCCTCGGCGATCGTCTTGGCGAAGGTGAGCTTGCCTTCCTTGGGCAGGCCGCCGGGCAGCATCTGCTTGTAGGCGCGGCGCGCGCCCTTCATCACTTCGCCCACTTTACGCGACGCTTCCGGATCGGGGTCGAAGATCGACACGTCGATGCCGTTCAAGAGCAGCCGCGCCACCCAGCCGGCGCCGATGACACCGCCGCCAATGGCGGCCGCCTTGTTGATGATGCTCATGCTTGTCAGGCTCCGGTTCTCGTCTTGGCTATATCGGGGTTGGTGAGGGCCACGCGCTCGCCGGCGCGGATCACCGCCGGGTCGTAGGCCTTGCGGGCGAACACTTCGAGCACGAAGGGCCGGAAGAACTCGACCGGCAGCGTCTCGTAGTCGGGGTCGAAGCTTGACTGGTCCCAGCGCTCGCAGAACTGGTCGCAGTCGTCGAAATAGAGGTGTCCGGCGAAGCGGTCGCGGGCATGCGGGTTGCCGCCCAGATGATGCGCGTAATAGAGGCGCTGGAAATCGCCGTGCTTTTCCACCACCCAGGTGCATTGCTCGCGCACGAAGGGCTTCAGGATCGCAGCCGCATATTCGTCGTGGTTGTAGGGCGCGTAGATGTCGCCGATGTCGTGCAGCAGCGCTGAGACGATCCAGTCGGTGTCGGCGCCGTCCTGCCAGGCCCGCGTCGCGGCCTGCAGCGAATGGCCGAGCCGGGTGATCTTGTAGCCGGAAAGCCCTTCGTCGAGCTGCACGAGCGCGTCGAGCAGCCGGTCGCCGGTCTTGGCGGCATAGTCGATCTCATGGGCGGTCAGGAATTCGTAGTCTTCCTTGTCGCCGTCCTTCATCGCGGTGAATTTGACGGTATCAGTCATGACCAACGCCCGCCTTACGCCGCGGCCGCGATCGGTGCCCGCTTGGTGAGATTGAGCTTCTTGCGCACTTCCTCAGGCCCGAGCACGCGCGCGCCGAGATTGGTGACGATGCTCGCCGCGCGCTCGACGAGCTGCGCGTTGGTCGCCAGAACGCCCTTGTCGAGCCACAGATTGTCTTCCAAGCCGACGCGGACATTGCCGCCGGCGAGCACCGCCGCCGCCGCATAGGCCATCTGGCTGCGGCCGATCGAGAAGGCCGACCAATTCCAGGTCGAGGGCACGTTGTTGACCATCGCCATGAAGGTGTTGAGGTCGTCGGGCGCACCCCACGGGACGCCCATGCACAGTTGCACCAGCGCATCCGGGTTGAGGACTTTTTCCTCGACCAACTGCTTGGCGAACCACAGATGCCCGGTATCGAAGGCCTCGATCTCCGGCTTCACGCCCAGCGCCGTCATCATGCCGCCCATGGCGCGCAGCATGCCGGGCGTGTTGGTCATGACGTAGTCGGCCTCGGCGAAATTCATCGTGCCGCAGTCCAGCGTGCAGATCTCCGGCAGGCACTGGCGCACATGTTCCATGCGATTGGTGGCGCCGCCCATGTCGGTGCCCTTCTCGTTGAGCGGCAGCGGCGCTTCCGGCGAGCCGAACACCATGTCGCCGCCCATGCCGGCGGTGAGGTTCAGCACCACGTCGACATTGGCCTCGCGGATGCGATCCGTCACCTCGCGGTAGAGATGCACGTCGCGCCTGGGCTTGCCGGTCTCGGGGTCGCGCACATGGCAATGGACGATCGCGGCACCAGCCTTGGCCGCGTCGATCGCCGAATCGGCGATCTGCTTGGGCGAGCGCGGCACGTGCGGGCTGCGGTCCTGCGTGCCGCCGGAACCGGTCACGGCACAGGTAATGAAGACCTCGCGGTTCATCGCAAGCGGCATCTTGATCCTCCCAGATTCGATCAGCCATGCATGCCACCCAGAAGCGGGAGCCGACAATGGCACGGCATGCACAGGAATTCATCAAGAATGCCCGACTTGCCGGAAACTGTTTTGCGTTTTACGAAGGTCTCATGATCAAAAGCGAAAAGCCGACCATCTTTCGATCCGAACCCGAGCCACTCAAGGTGACGTTCCTGGTGTTCTCGGGTTCATCGATCATGTGCGTCGCCTCGGCGGTCGATCCGTTGCGCGCCGCCAATCGCATCTCCGGCGAGACGCTGTTCGATTTCAAGCTGGTCTCGGTCACGGGCGAGGCGCCGGTCACGACTTGCGGTCTTCCTGTGGCGGTCAGCGGACGCTTCGACGCGGCCGAGCCGACCGATATGCTGGTCGTCGTCGCCGGCTTCGGCACGCAGAATTACGCCACGTCCGCGCTGCTTGCCGGCCTGCGCAGGGCGGCGCGGGCGGCCCGCGCCTGCGGCGGCGTCGAGGCCGGCACCTGGCTGGTGGCGCGGGCCGGGCTGCTCGAGGGCCGCAGCGCCACCACGCATTGGGAGGATATGGAGGAGTTTTCGACCGCCTTTCCCGGCGTCGACGTGCGGCCGGACCGCTATGTCATCGACGGGCCGGTCTTCACCTCCGGCGGCGCCTCGCCGACCTTCGACCTGATGCTGCATCTGGTCCGCACCCGGCTCGGCATGGCCGCCGCGCTCGATGTTGCGAGCGTCTTCATCTACGACCAGGCCCGCGCCGCGACCGACGCGCAGCCGCTGGTATCGCTCGGCCGGCTCGACGGCTACAACCCGCGGCTTGCCCAGGCGATCCGCCTAATGGAAGCGCATGTCGACCAGCCGCTCACCATCGACGCCGTGGCCAGGCGCGCCGGCGTGACGGCAAGAACGCTGGAAAGCATTTTTCGCAAATCGATCGGCGAGACGCCGGGCGCTTATTATCTGAGGCTGCGCCTCAGCGCCGCCCGCCGTCTCGTCGTCGACACGCGCATTGCCATGGCCGATATTGCCGGGCGGACAGGCTTTTCGTCCGCCGCGGCATTTTCCAGGGCATTTTCGAGAGCGTTCGGCGAGGCGCCGGTCAGGCTTCGCCGGGGGTAGGGTTAAGGCGGCGGCCTTCCGCTCGCTAAGGCGGCGGCCTTCCGCTCGCTATGCGGCGGTCTGCCGCTCGCTCAAGTGGCCCTGCTGCTCACTGGCGCTGTCCATCTGCGAGCGCATCTGTCTCGCAAGACGGATTTCGAAGCGGTTGCTGACGGCGCGATCCCATTCGGTCTTCACGTCGTTCGTAGGCCGAGGCAATGCCATCAGCCGGTCGATGATCGATCCGGTTTCGCCGGACGAGAGCAGGGCGTCGATTTCGCGTTCATGCTGCATATCGGTTCGCCTCCTTCTTCTTCACCCGCCACAAGAGCCACGTTTATACGAGTTCCGTGACGGCTGTTTGAAGGCAAGAGCGGGGCGATTAAGGGGCGGCTCGGGGCAAAACCTTGTCGTGAAGTTCTGCCCCGCGCGAATGCAATACCATCGGGCATTCCGCCTGAGCGATCAGACGTAGCGGTTGACGATATTCTCCAGCAGTTCCTGCCGACCGGAGCACGGCTGCGGCTCGATCTTCTCCTTCACCACGCGCTCGGCGATCTCCTCCAGCGTGCGCTCGCCCGAAACGATCGCCTTGCCTTCGGCGGTGTTCCAGCCGGCATAGCGCTCGGCGAGCGGGCCGGACAGCGCCTTGTCCTCGATCATCTTGGCCGCCGCCTTGAGGCCGCGCGCGCAAGCATCCATGCCGCCGATATGGCCGATCAGGAGATCGTCCGGGTCGAGCGACTGGCGCCTGAGCTTGGCGTCGAAATTGGTGCCGCCGGTCTTGAAGCCGCCGGCCTGCAGCACTTGGTAATAGGCCAGCGCCATTTCCGGCACGTTGTTGGGGAACTGGTCGGTGTCCCAGCCCGACTGGTAGTCGTTGCGGTTCATGTCGATCGAACCGAAGATTCCGAGCGCATTCGCCAAAGCCAGCTCATGCTCGAAGGAATGGCCGGCCAGGATCGCGTGGCCCTGCTCGATGTTGAGTTTTACTTCCTTCTCCAGCCCGAAGCGCTTGAGGAAGCCATAGACGGTGGCGACGTCGTAGTCGTACTGGTGCTTGGTCGGCTCCTGCGGCTTCGGCTCGATCAGGATCGTGCCCTTGAAACCGATCTTGTGCTTGTAATCGACGACGAGATTGAGGAAGCGGCCGGCCTGCTCCTGCTCGCGGGCAAGGTCGGTGTTGAGCAGCGTCTCATAGCCCTCGCGGCCGCCCCACAGCACATAGTTCTCGCCCTTGAGCTTCTTGGTGGCGTCGATGCAGCTCTTCACCGTCGCGGCCGCATAGGCGAACACATCCGGATCGGGATTGGTGGCCGCGCCCGACATGAAGCGGCGGTGCGAGAAGAGGTTTGCCGTGCCCCATAGCAGCTTGACGCCGGTCTCGCTCATTTTGGTTGCGAAATAGTCGGTGATCTCGTCGAGGCGCGCCGCACTCTCCGAAAAATCCTTGCCTTCCGGGCGCACGTCGGCGTCGTGGAAGCAGAAATACGGCGCCCCCAGCAGCGAGAACATTTCGAAGGCGACGTCGGCCTTGAGCTTGGCCAGTTCCATCGTGTCGACGCCGCCCGGCTTGGCGAACCAGGGACGGTCGAAGGTCTGGCCGCCAAACGGGTCGCCGCCCGGCCATGCGAAGGAATGCCAATAGGCGACGGCGAAGCGCAGATGGTCTTCCAGCCGCTTGCCGGCGACGACCTCGTCCGGATTGTAGAAGCGATAGGCCAGCGGATTGGTCGAATCCGGCCCTTCATATTTGATTGTCTTGATGTCGCCGAAAAATCCGCTGCTCATGGTTTCCTTCCTCTCCGAAATGGTTTCGCCCGATTACCTCGGGCGTAATTGGTTTGGCGTCCGTGGGGCGCGAAAAGCGTCGTGTCGAAACGGTCCAACGAAGGATGATGATCATGACCGACCTCAACACGATCGCCCGCAACTACATCGCCGCCTGGAACGAGAGCGATGCGGCCCGCCGCAAGGCGCTGCTCGACGCGGCCTTCACCAAGGATGTCAGCTATCGCGACCCGGTCATGCGGGGCGACGGCCACGCCGGCGTCTCGGCACTGATCGACGGCGTGCAGCAGCGCTTTGCCGGCTTCCGCTTCTCGCTGAAGGGTGAGCCGGACGGTTTCGCCGACCGCATCCGTTTCTCGTGGAACCTGGGACCCGAAGGCACGGAGTCCGTCATCGAAGGCACCGACATCGGCGTCATCGAGGATGGCCGCCTGAAGAGCGTCACCGGGTTCTTGGATAAGGTGCCGGCGCAGTGAGGCTAATTTCGGAGGGGCGGTGCGAGCCCCCCCTCTCTGGCCTGCCGGCCATCTCCCCCTCGAGGGGGGAGATTGGCTGTCACGCAGGCCTTCGCCAATCGCAAGCGTTGAAAAAAGTGCAGTGGCGCTGAAGCTGCTGATCTCCCCCCTTGCGGGGGAGATGCCCGGCAGGGCAGAGGGGGGTGCCTCGCGCCTACCCATGCAACTACTAGGTGCCTCGCGCAAACTCACGCAGTTACCGCCCGGATCGCCGGATAGAGCGCGCGATAGCGCTGGTAGGCATCCGCGAAGGCGCCACCCAGGCTTGCGTCCGGCTCGATGGTCGCATCCGTTGCCGGCGCGGTGCACACGGCCAACGGATCAGCACCCGTCGCGGCGATCAACCCCAGCCGTGCCGCGCCGAAGGCGGCGCCGAAATCGCCGTCGGCGGGAATATCGACCGGCACCTGCAACGCGGTGGCGATCGCCTTCAGCCAATAGCGCGAGCGCGAGCCGCCGCCGATCGCGGTCACCCGGGTCAGCTCCGTGCCGGCCTTCTTCAGGGCCTCGAGACTGTCGCGGAAAGCGAAGGCGACGCCTTCGAGCACCGCCTGCGTCAGCACCACCCGACTCGATTCATGCGCGAGCCCGGTGAAGGAGCCGCGGATGGCGGAATCATTGTGCGGCGTGCGCTCGCCCGAAAGATAGGGCAGGAAGGTGACGCCCGTCGGCGCCTTCAGCGCATCGCCGAGTTCACGCGTCAGGTCGCCGGCGCCCTTTCCGGTGATTTCCGATAGCCAGTTGAGCGAATCGGTGGCCGACAGGATGACGCCCATCTGGTGCCATGTGTTGGGCAGCGCATGGCAGAAAGTGTGCACTGCGCTTTCCGGGTTGGGCAAATAAGAGGCGTTCGCCGCAAACAGCACGCCCGACGTCCCGAGCGAGACGAAGGCGTGACCGGCGCCGACCGTGCCCATGCCGCAGGCCGAGGCCGCGTTGTCGCCGGCGCCGCCGGCAACCGGGGTGCCCGCCGCGACGCCCCATTTTGCGGCCAGTTCGCCGCGCAAGGCGCCGGCCTTGGCGGTGCCTTCGACCAGCGAGGGCATGTGCTTTTCGTCGAGCGACGTCGCCGCCAGCAATTCGGCCGACCAGCTGCGCTTGCCGACATCGAGCCACGAGGTGCCGGCCGAATCCGACATTTCGGATATATGCTCGCCAGTCAGCCAGAGCCGCAGATAATCCTTGGGCAGCAGCACCTTGGCGACGGCGGCAAAGATCTTGGCTTCGTGTTCCTTCACCCAGGCAAGCTTCGGCGCGGTGAAGCCCGGGAAAACGATGTTGCCGGTGAGCTTGCGGAAGCGCGGATCGGCATCGAGCGCGGCCGCCTCGACATGGCTGCGCGTGTCGTTCCACAGGATGCAGGGGCGCAGCACCTTGTCCGATGCATCGAGCAGGGTGGCGCCATGCATCTGGCCGGAAAGGCCGATGCCCTTGACCGCGGCCAGCTCTTTCGGATGCGAAGTCTTGAGTTCGGCAATCGCCGCCTCGCAGGCCTCGATCCAATGCGCCGGATCCTGTTCCGACCAGCCCGGATGCGGCCGCGAGACATCGAGCGATCCGTGGCCGGAGCCGATGACCTTCTGGCCGCCGTCGATCAGCAGCGCCTTGACTCCCGATGTGCCCAGGTCGAGGCCGAGATACATGATTTCCTCCCAATGCCGTTAATTTTTTCGGATCTCGAAAAAATCTGGCTTGGCCAGTTTTTAGGGCAAGATCCGTCCCGGGTCAATTCTCTGACAAATCGGCGGCGCGCCGCATGAACAGCGCCGACAGCGGGCTTTCCGGCCGCGCCAGCTGTCGCTCGGCGGTCAACGCCCGCGCGAGCGCCGTATCGCCGGCGCGCAGAACGGCCTCGATCAGCGTCAGGTCGATCACGTCGCGCTGCGCATGGCTGCCGCCGAAACGATGCGCGATCGAGCGGATCGGCCGGATCAGGCGCACTGCCTCGTCGTGATTGCCTTCGCCGAAGGCCTTGATCGCAAGCGTCAGCGGATATCCGACATCGCGCGTGAATGCGGCGTTGTCGTCGCTGCCGCGCATCGCTTCGCGTTGCGCCTCGAGCAGCGTCTTGGCCGGCGCCTCCAGTCCGGCGCCGACAAAGGCCATCATAGCATGCACGTCGTTGAAGGCGTAATTGCCGGCGGCGGCTTTCGGGATCCAGTTGGCGGCGAGCGCCGCCCAGCGGTCGCCGACATCGACGCCGCCCAGAGTGAGGCGCCACAGGATCGCCGAGGCATCGACCATGTTGAGCGCCAATGTCGAGGGATCGCCATAGATCGGCCCGTCATAGAGCTTGAGCACCTCGTCGGTTTCGCCGAGATCGTAATGGAACAGCGCCAGGTGCCACCAATTGTGGATCTGCAGGAAGCTGTCCTTCGACCAGGCGTCGGGATCGGCGCGCATCCAGGCGATGCCGTCTCGTTGTCGGCTTTGCATCTCCATGACATGCGCGACCGCATGCTGCGCCCAGCCATCGCGCGGTTCGATCTCCACAGCCTGCCGGCCGAAGGATTCGGCACGGGCATAGTCGCCCATCTCCTCCAGCCCGAAGGCCTGCATGCCGAGAATGGCGTGGTAGCCCGGCATGCCTTTTTGCCAGGCCGGCAGCGCCCGGCCGATGCGGTCGCGCAGCATGCGCGCATTGCCGGTGAAGAAGTCGATCTGGTGCCCCACCTGCAGCGCCAGCGCGTCGTGCGGGGTGTCGATCGCGATGTCCTCGAGGATGCGCGCGGCTTCATGCCAGTGGCCATTGGCGAGATGGCCGAGCGCCGCGACATGTGCCTGTTCGCGCGTGGTGCCGGCAAGCGGCTGCGCCGCCGCATGACAGGATTGCACGACGGCCATCGCCTCCCGCTCCGTGGCAAGGCCGAACAGATAGCCTTTGAACACATGCGCCATCACGAAGCTGGGATCGTCGGCGATGGCGCGGTCGATTGTAGCGACCGGGTCGCCGACGAAGCATTGCAGCTCATGCACGGCGCGGGCATAGGACGGGAACCCGGCTTCAGTCGCGCCCGAGTAAGCCAGGCCGAATGCGTCCTCCATCATTACGTCCTCGCTATCGACGATTTTTCGGTCGGGATCCGATCCTAGAGCAACCCGTACCAACCCGCCAACCGCAGAGACGTGATCTGCCTCGCTTTTGCCCCAGGCCTAGCTGCTGGAGCGCATCGCCACCGTGGCGACGCCGGCGCCGACCAGCAGCGTGCCGCCGGTGCGATTGAAGATGCGGATCGCCTTCGGGTTGCGCACGATCGCGCGGGCCTTGGATGCAACCAGCGCGTAGCCGAAGGCGTTGGCGAAAGCCAAGGTCAGGAAGGTCGTCTCGAAGATCAGCATCTGCGTCCAGAAGTCGGCGTGCCGGTCGAGGAACTGCGGCAGGAAGGCGACGAAGAAGGTGATGCTCTTCGGGTTGAGCGCCGTCACCAGCCAGGCATGCGCCATCATCCTTGCCGCCGAGACCGCGTCGGTGCGCGGCTCGGCCTTCAGCGCGCCGCCGGCGCGGAACAGTTTTATGCCGAGATAGATGAGATAGCCGGCGCCGATCACCTTGAGCACGGTGAACACCGTGGCCGAAGCCGCGAGCAGCGCGCCGATGCCGAGCATCGACAGCGTCATGGCGGTGAAGTCGCCCAGCGCCACGCCCACCGCCATCGGCAGCGCGGTGCGCCAGCCTTGCCCCAGCGCGTAGGAGACGACCAGCAGGATCGTCGGGCCTGGAATGACGAGAAGGATGGACGAGGCGGCGGCGAAGGCGGCCCAGTTTTCGAAGGACATTTCCCTGCTCCTTGAGCAAAGAAAAGGATAAATCCTGGGGTCGCCGGGAATGTAAAGGGGCCGTTGGAGAAATCTTCGGCGCCTGGGTCGCAGGTCCATCGGCCGCCGCAACGATCCGTTAGGGTTAAGCCCGACTTCCGGTCTTTCACCCTTTTTCAACCATGAGTGGCGAAAATACCCGCTATCCGGCCGGACCGTGCTTCCCGCCGGCAGCGTAGGGTTTGGTGCATGCGCGAGTTGCCGCAAAGTCTGACGCCGCCTTCTAGCGGCGCCGCAATCGATACTGAAATTCAGCTTTCCCGCCGCGCCGTGCTTTCCGGCGCCGGCGCCATGGCGCTGCTCGGCCTGGCCGGCTGCAGCACCACCGACACGCTCGACCTGCCGCAAATGCAGCTCGACAACACCGTCACCGGTTCCGTGCCGCCCATGCGCCCGGCGATCAGCGTCGACAAGAACATCACCGGCCCCGACGTCATGTACGCCTCGCTCAACGATGGCGGTTTCCAGGTGCCGGAGGTGCCGTGGCGGAAGGTCAAGCCGCAGTTCCGCCGCCAGATCGTCGTCGACAAGACCGGCGAGGCGCCCGGCACCATCGTCGTCCATCTTGAAGAGCGCATGCTCTATCTGATCCAGCCGGGCGGCGACGCTATCCGCTATGGCGTCGGCATCGGCAAGGACGGCTTCCGCTGGTCCGGCCGCGCCAACATCCAGTATGGCAAGGAATGGCCGGTGTGGACGCCGCCGCCGGAAATGATCCAGCGCAAGCCGGAGCTGGTGAAATGGCAGGGCGGCCAGCCCGGCGGCCTCACCAACCCGCTCGGCGCCCGGGCGCTCTACATCTACCAGAACGGCAGTGACACGGGTTACCGCATCCATGGCTCACCGGAATGGTGGAGCATCGGCCAGGCGATGTCGTCGGGCTGCGTGCGCCTGATCAACCAGGACATCATCGATCTCTACAGCCGCGTTTCCAAGAAGAACCCGGTCGTCGTGGTCTGATCTTTTTCGGGCGGCCTGTGCGGCCGCCACTTTCAGGATCATGCTTCCGCTTCTTCCGTTGCGCGATGCCGCAAGACAGGCGAAGGTGCCCTGAAAGCGTTCATCCGGGAGTGAAAAAGCATGGCTGAAACCTTCGTCATCGCGCAGGGCGGTGGCCCGACCGCCGTCATCAACCAGACCGTCGTCGGCGCCACGCTGGAAATCCGCAAGCGTCATCCCGGCGCCAAGGTGCTGGGCTCGATCCACGGCGTGCGTGGCATTCGCGACGGCAATTATGTCGACCTGTCCGCCATCCCCGAGGATCGGCTCAGGCTGATTGCCGGCACGCCGAGCGCGGCCCTCGGCTCCACCCGCGACAAGCCCGACGCCGCCTATTGCGAGGTCATCCTCAACGGCTTGAAGAAGGCCGGCGCCGACGCCTTCATCTATATCGGCGGCAACGACACCTCGGGCACCCAGCAGATCCTGACCGATGCCGCCGGCGGCTCGATCGCCTTCGTGCACGCGCCGAAAACCATCGACAACGACCTCGAGGAGAACGACCATACGCCGGGCTTCATCTCGGCCGCCGAATTCGTCGCCGGCGCGTTCCTGTCGGTCGATCTCGATTTCCGTGCGCTGCCCGGCATTTATGTCGGCATCGTCATGGGCCGGCATGCCGGCTTTCTCACAGCTGCCGCGGCCGCCTGGCAGCTCGATCCCGACAGCGGCCCGCATTTGATCTACGTGCCCGAGCGCGCCTTCTCGGCAAAGCGCTTCATCGATGAAGTGCGCGAAAAGCTCGATCGTCACAAGCGCTGCATCGTCGCCGTCTCGGAAGGCGTCAGCACCGCCGACGGCAAGGCGCTGGTCGAAAGCCTGGTGCCGCCGGAAAAGCTCGAACGCGACCAGCACGGCAACGTCAAACTGTCGGGCAGCGATCTGCCGGCGGCGCTCGAACGCGCTCTGGCCGAAGGCCTGCCGGGCAAGCGCGCGCGAGTCGATGCGCTGGGCTACATGCCGCGCGGCTATATCGGCGCGATCAGCGCCGTCGACGCCAAGGAAGCCTTCGACGCCGGCGCCTTCGCGGTTGCCGTCGCCGGGGAAGGCGGCGGCTCGGTCGCGATCCAGTATGACGGGTCGAAGAGCGTGCTGAAGAAGGTGCCGCTGAAGGCGGTGGCCGGCAAGACGCGCCACATGCCCGACGATTTCATGCAGCCGGACTTGAACCAGCTTTCGGAAGCCGGCATGGCCTACCTGAAGCGGCTGGTGCCGGAAAAATACAAGGTCGGGAAGCCGTTCGTCTGATGAGCGAGCTTGAGATGGGCGACTGGTTCGGCACGGCGAAAGTCGATGCCGGCACGACGATGCTGACCGAGCCCTTCGTGCATGATTTCGTGCGCGCCAATATGTGGCATTTGAAGGGTCGCGACGCGGACCTGCTGGTCGACACCGGCATGGGTATTTGCCGCCTGGCGTCCGAGATCGACACGCCGGCAGGCAAGCCGCTCATCGTCGTCGCCACCCACATCCATCTCGACCATGTCGGCTCGCTGCATGAGTTCCCGCTGCGCATGGGGCCGAAGATGAGCGCTGCGCAATTCGAAAGCATGGATGATGCCGTCACCTACGCGTATATGTTCCACAATCTCGACGGCGCCGTCTCGAAGCTGCCGGCGCCGGACTGGAAGGCGGCTGACTATCGCATTCCTCCCGCCCCGCTGGCCCGCGCGCTCGACGAGGGCGATATCGTCGATCTCGGCGACCGGAAATTCCGCGTGCTGCATCTGCCTGGACACTCGCCGGACTCGATCGCGCTTTTCGACGAGACCGACGGCCTGTTCTTCGCCGGCGACGCCATCTATGACGGCATGCTGATCGACGACCTGCCGGATTCGGACCGCACGGCCTATTGCCGCACCATGCAGCGCCTGCTCGACCTGCCGATCCGCATCGGCCATGGCGGCCACGGACCGAGCTTCGATGCCGCCCGCATGCGCGAAATGGCCTCGTCCTACCTGCGCCGCCGGGAGCGGTTCGTAAGCGCCCTCTGAATTAAATCTTCGTAAGGTCGCCTCAAAACCCTAATTATGGCAACTAGGCGTCCTAGATGCGTGTCTGTCGAGACGGCCGGCTGCCATGCACGGCGAGACAGGCAAATCCGGTCATCGGCACGTCGACGGACGATCCCGTGGGAGCGCCCGCGACGCCGGATCAACGCTCGCCCGGACAGAACGACCATGTCACCCTCAAGCATTCTTCGCAGACATCGCGTCGCCGCCCTGTTGGGCGCCGCGCTGATCATTTCGCCCGTCATCGTCTCCTTCGCCCAGAGCAATGCCGGCCTCAGCACCGTGGCCGCGACCACGCAGACGCCCGTCGCCGGCATTACGGCTCCAAACGGCTCCTTCGCGCCGATCATCGCCGTCACCAAGCCGGCCGTTGTCACCATCACTTCGGTGATGAAGGCGCAGCCACAGGACGAGGGCTCGCCGCTCGGCGGCAATGCGCCTTTCGACCAGTTCTTCCAGCAGTTCTTCGGTGACCAGGGCATGCCGATGCCAAAGTCGCCGCCGCAGCAACAGGGGCAGCGCGCCGAGGCGCTTGGCTCCGGCTTCATCGTCGGCGCGGACGGCACCATCGTCACCAACAATCACGTGATCGACGGCGCAAGCTCGATCAAGGTGACGCTCGACGACGGTACCGAGCTTCCCGCCAAGCTTGTCGGCCACGACGCCAAGAACGATCTGGCGGTGCTCAAGATCAAGGCCGACAAGCCTCTGCCGACCGTCAAATGGGGCGATTCCAATAAGCTGATGACCGGCGACCAGGTTTTGGCGATCGGCAACCCGTTCGGCATCGGCACCACGGTCACCGCCGGCATCGTTTCGGCGCGCGGTCGCGACCTGCATAGCGGCCCGTTCGACGACTTCATCCAGATCGACGCGCCGATCAATCACGGCAATTCCGGCGGCCCGCTGGTCGACGTCAACGGCAATGTCATCGGCATCAACACCGCCATCTATTCGCCCAATGGCGGCAGTGTCGGGGTCGGCTTTGCCATCCCGTCCGACCAGGCTGAGAAGGTCGTCGCCAAGCTGATGAAGGGCGGTGACATCGAATATGGCTATCTTGGCGTGCAGATCCAGCCGGTCACTCAGGATGTCGCCAGCGCCATCGGCCTCGATCATCCGGGCGGCGCGCTGGTTTCCCAGGTCACCGACGGGTCGCCCGCCGCCAAGGCGGGCATCGAGACCGGCGACGTCATCACCGGCTTCGCCGGCCAGGAGATCAAGGATCCGAAGGATCTGTCGCGCGCCGTAGCCGACGTGTCGCCGGGCGCCAAGGAAACGCTCGATGTCTGGCGCAAGGGCAAGGCGATGCAGATTTCCGCCGATGTCGGCCGCAACGCTGACGATCAGAAGACGGCGTCGAACGGCAATGAAGGCCGCAGCCCGTCGGCCGAACAGGGCTTGCGCGTTCCCTCGCTCGGCCTCGGCCTGACCGACCTCACGCCCGATATCCGCGACCAGCTCAACCTTGCCGGCAACCAGCGCGGCGCGGTGGTCGAGCGGGTCAATCCGGACAAGGCGGCTTCGGTCGCCGGCATCCAGCCCGGCGATGTCATCGTCGGCGTCGACCAGATGCCGGTGAAGACCGCCAGGCAGGCCAACCAGGCGATCGCCGAGGCAGGCAAGTCCGGCAAGAAGTCGGTGCTTTTGCTGATCGATCGCGGTGACGCGCAGATCTTCGTGGCGGTGCCTTTCGCCGCCGGCTGACAATGCATGGCGACCTGCCGGAAACCGGCAGGCCGCCGAGATTCCTGTTGCCCGTGGCGATATCTTCGAGAACACTGCGCCGATTGTTTCTGCCGGCGCAGGAGATGTCTCTATGGTGACCCGTGGTTTCTTTTCCGGACGGCGTCCTCCTTCCGACACCGACGCGCGCATTCCGCCCGGCCAGTATCTGGAGCAGGGTTTCCCGGTTCTATCGGCCGGGCCGACGCCGCGGGTGCGCTCCGAGGACTGGTCCTTCACCCTCAAGCAGGGGCCACGGCCAATCAAGAAATGGAACTGGGCCGAATTCAACGCACTGCCGCAGAGCAAGATGACGCGCGACATCCATTGCGTGACGGCCTGGACCAAGTTCAACACGCCGTGGCAAGGCGTGATGATCGACGACATCCTTGCCGACGCCGGCATCGAGCCGCCGACCGCCTATACGCTGGCGCTGTCCTTCGACGGCTATTCCACCAATGTCCCGACCAAGGACCTCGTCACCGGCAAGGCGATGGTGGCGCTGCTCCATGAGGGCAAGCCGATCACATCAGATCATGGCGGGCCGGCGCGGCTCCTGGTGCCGCATCTCTATTTCTGGAAATCGGCCAAATGGGTGAACGGGCTGCAGTTCACCGAACGCGACGAGCCGGGCTTCTGGGAGCTGCGCGGCTATCACATGTATGGCGATCCCTGGCGCGAGCAGCGCTATTCCAGTGATCCGTGAGGGGCGATCTGTGAGCAGCAATCGATGACCGCCGAGCCGTCGCCGCAATCACCCTGGCAGGCAGCCACGATCGCCCGCATCGAAAAGCGCACGCCGCGCGTCACCAGCTTCTGGTTCCAGCCGTCGCGGCCCTTCGCCCATCTTGCAGGGCAGCATGTCGATATCAGGCTGACGGCGCCGGACGGCTATCAGGCGCGCCGCTCCTATTCCATCGCTTCGGCGCCGGAAGCAGGTGGCGGCATCGAGCTCGCGATCGAACGGCTCGACGACGGCGAGGTCTCGCCCTTCTTCCACGACGTGGCGGCCGTCGGCGACGAGATCGAGCTGCGCGGGCCGCTGGGCGGCCATTTCATCTGGGAGGAGAGCGACGGCGGGCCGATCCTCCTGGTCGGCGGCGGCTCGGGCGTCGTGCCGCTGATGGCGATGCTGCGCCATCACACGCTGCGCAACAATGCGGTGCCCGTCGCGCTGGTGTTCTCGGCGCGGGTCTGGGACGAGGTGATTTTCCGTGACGAGCTGGTCGGCCTCGACGATCGTCGCGACGGATTCGATCTGGTGCTGACGCTGACCCGCGAGCCGGCCAGGCGGCCGTCCGACTATTCCCGGCGTGTCGACGCCCGCATGATGGCGCAGGCCATCGAGCGTCTGCCGAAGACGCCGAGGCTCGCCTATGTCTGCGGCTCGAACGCATTCGTGTCGGCCGCCGCCGACGCGCTGATCGGCGCCGGCGTTCCGGCGGGGTTGATCCGCACCGAGCGTTATGGCGTCTGAGACGAGCCTCGTCTCAGCCGGGTCGGGAGAATCTTGCCGAAACGAGCTGGAAAGGCAGCGCCCCATAGGTGGCGACGGCCTGCTCGTTGTCCCAGACGCGAAACTGTCGTGACGGCCGCGCCTCCAGCACCAGGGTCCGTCCCGTCCGGTCAAGCTTCACCTTGCCGCGAAAGCGCAGCATCCGCTCCCCGCCGGAACGGCTGATCGCCATCGAGCGCAGCCGGGCCACATGCCGGTCGCCCGCATTGATCTCCATTTCGATGCGTCGCCTGACCGGCGGAACGACGATGCGCACGATGAGATCGAGCATCATCTCGCTGATTTCGCCTTGCGGCTCATCCAGGGTTTGCGAGAGCACAAATGCAGCAGGCCCGCCGGCTGCCTTCGCCACCATCGACTTGCCGCGCCACACGATGTCCGGCTCGGTCTGCTTCAGCCGGCCTTTCTTGCGCCGCAGGCGCAGCTGCTTTGCAAACCCCCGCGACAGCCAGGTCAGCGCGCCGAAATCGGTACGCGGCTTGGCCTGCAGGATGGACGACAGGCGCGCCGCGCCGCGCCGGTCGGCCATGCCCACCACCTGCGTCAGGACGGCTTCCGGCACCGCGATGCCGATCTCCAGCGCGAGGTAGGAAAGCGCGACCGCCGCGGCGACGGCGAGACCGCGCCTGGCGATGACGTCGAGGAATAGCGCCCAGTCGACATCGCCGCCTTCGATGGCCACGGTGCAGTCGACCAGCCAGTCGCTATGCGTATGCGCGTCGAGGCCGCCATGCGCGATGGCGAGCGCGATGCGGTCGGCGGGCGAGGGGACGACCACGCTGACGTCGCTGAACCTGGCGGCAATCGCGCGGCGCCAGATCGCGAGGTCGTCCTCGGCGTTCTGCTGCGAGCCGTCATAGGCGAGCTGATGCAGGTCGATGTCGCCATAATTGCCCTTGAAGAAATTCATCGAGCGCAGCGATGCCAGCCTTGTGCGCAGGTATTGCGGGGAAACGCCGGTGGCGATCTGCCAGCCGCGGTCGCGCAGCACATCGAAAGCCGGCTGCATATCGTCCGGCCGCACCAGTATGTCGATGTCATGCGCCACGCGCCCGCGCTGCGCGGCGGCGTCGAGCGCAACGCGGCTGGCGCCCTTGATCAGCATAACCGCGCAGCCGGCATCGACCATCGCCTTCAACGCCGGCTCCGCCTCGCGCATGGCCATGCGCGACTTGGTCCAAAGCATCTTCTGCAGGCCGACGAGGCGCGGATAGGCGGCGTGGCCGGCAAGCTTGCGTCCGAACCTGTCTGAAATAGCGGCAAGCAGCCGGTGTTCCCGGAAGGAGACACGGTCGATGTCGTTCTCGTCCAGCCACCTTTCGGCGCAAAGGCGCGCCGCCTCTTCGTCGGGCAGAAGCGCTGCCTTGAGCAATTGGTCGAGCGAGCCGGTCGGCCAGGACCAGCCATAGTCTGGAAAACGCTTGCCGATGTGACGGATATTCGCCATCAGCTGGAGCTGGCCTTGCTTTGCGCCCGTCGCAGCATGGCCAGCCGTGCCACTTCCAGGTAGCCGCGGTCGCGTGCCGTATCGCGCCCGTAGGACAGGCTTCCCGGCCTGATGCGTCGCAGCGCCAGGATGTCAGGCATCATGTCGAGGACAAAACCGCTTTCCCGCGCCCGGGCGATCCAGTCGATCATCTCGCCACGGCCGCCCGGCGGGTCGATCATCGGTCCGACGCTCTCCGCGGCCGCTCGGCGCATCAGCATCGTCGAGCGCGACCAGCCGGGCGTTGCGGTCGGGGCCATCGCATCGGGCTCTCCGTCGCGAAAACTGCGTATATGGGTGAAGACCCCCGATGTCCCGGGAAGCTGTTCGAGATGGGCAAGCTGCGTCGCGATCTTTCCGGGCAGCCAAAGGTCGTCGGCGTCGAGCGTGGCGATGAAGGGCGTCGACAGCGCGGCGATGCCGCGGGTGGTCGCGCTGCCCGGCCCGGCATTGTCCTGGCGCAAAAGCTTGAGCGGCAGGTCGATGCCGTCGACAGCAGTGGCAATATCATCGGTCGAGCCGTCGTCGACCACCACGACCAGCTCGGGCCGCGTCGTCTGCGCCGCCACCGATCGCAGCGTCTCGGCGATCGTGGCGCTGGCGTTGTAGGCCGGAATGACGACGCCGTATCCGCTCATCACATGAACCGCCAGTCCGCGAGTTTCTTCAGTTCGAAAATGCCTTCGATCGGCTTGAGCGACGGGTTGGCCCTGCGGCGCTTCATCGATTTGTAGATCGCGCGCATGAACTCGCGCGCCTGGACGTCTTCCTGCCTCGTCATGTTGCCGGCATGCCGCCGGTAATAAAGCGCCAGCGTGTCCGGGAGCAGGTATCGGGGGCCGACCTCGAAGCTGCGCAGCAGAAAGTCCGTATCTTCGGCCTGGACGAAGTCCTCGTCGAAACCGCCGAGCCGGTCGACCAAACGGCGCGAGAAGATCGCGGCCGACAGATGGATGCCGCGAATGGTGATGCTGTTGCAGTCTTGTGCCGGCTCCAGCGTCTGGTCATCGATCCTGTCGACCAGCATCATCCTGGAATAGGTAAGATCGAGAGCGGGATCCTTCCGGAAAAGCTCTATGTCGGCGGCGAAGCGCCCGGCTGGCGAGATGTCGTCGGAATCCAGAAAGGACACCAGCTCCGCCTCCGGCTCGAGCTGTCTCAGTCCGCTGTTGCGCGCCCGGGTCACGCCCATGTTCTCCTGCTGAAACAGTCGGATGCAGGATGCTTCGTCCATCATCGCGCGCACGGCTTGAGCCGAACCGTCGGTCGAGCCGTCGTCGATCACGACGATATCGAGATCGGCGGCGTCGCGCTGCCGGAGCAGCGAGCGGAGTGCTGCGCCGACGTAAGTCTCGCGGTTGTGAACCGGCATGATCACGGAGAGCTTCATCCGTGACCCCCGAACTGTCTTGTGCGGTCCAGCCCCCCGGCGTCCATCACATACCCTGCCAGCTGGGTGGGCTCTTATACTCGAAAATGCCCGGAGCCTCGCGCAGCGACGGATCCGCCTTGCGCCGCCGCATCGCTTTGTGGATCGCCCGCAGATGGTCGCGGAGCCTGCCGTCATTTTGCCGTGTCGCGTTCCCTGCATGACGCCGGTAGTAGATCGCGACGTTGTCCAGCAGCTCGTAACGGGGACCCGTTTCGAAGACGCGTAGCAGATAGTCTGTGTCCTCTGACAACTCGAATTCCTCGTCGAACCAGCCGATGCGATCGACAAGCGCCCGGCCGAACAGGGCGGTGCACAGCGAGAGCCCGCGAAGCGTCATGATACGGCTGTTCGCGGCCGGCTCCAACGTCTCGTCGTCGATCCGGTCGACCAGCGCCATCAGCGAGTAGGTCAGATCGAGGCCGGGATGCGTTTCGAAATGAGCGAGGTCGGCCTCGAACCGGCCGGGAAGGGAAATGTCGTCGGAATCGAGGAAGGACACGAAGCCGGCGTCCGCCGGCAATTGCCGCAGCCCGGCATTGCGGGCTCGGGCAACACCCATATGAGCGTGTTGGAACAGGCGTATGCAGGCGTTCTCGTCCATCATCGCGCGAACCGCCTCGGCCGACCCGTCCGTCGAGCCGTCGTCGATCACGATGATGTCGAGGTCGACGGCGTCGCGCTGTCGCAGCAGCGAGCGCAGGGCCGGGACGACGAAGCGCTCGCGATTATAGACCGGCATGATCACGCTCAGCTTCATCGGGCGCCCGCGCAAGGAAATCCGCAATCGTGCCGGCGATCTCCTCCGGATGCGTCCCGAGGTAAAGCCGGTAGCATGGCAGCAAGCGTGTGAGATCGCTGAAGAAGCGAAACCCGCTTTCCCGCTCCCCAGGCATCTGGGCAATGCCGGAGGGCGCCAGCGCGATGAGCGCATCCTTGCGCGAAATCTGTGCGATTGAACTCGTCTTTCCGCCACTGACATGTGGCACCATCAACGCAGAAATGTCCAGACTCGCGCGTACTGGCCGAGGCGCGATCTCGTTAATGTGAAAGGCATGCTTGCCTTGCCAGTTGAGCGGTCGGTCGGTTCCCAGCCGCCTTCCCAGCCCGAGCCGGGCGAAACCCTGCGGATCCTGTTTCAGGATCGAAAACAGCGGTCGCGCGGTCACGCCGCCGGAAAGGTCGATCAGCACATAGTCGTCGCCGACGCTGTCCAGCCCGTTGAGCAGTCCCACAACGACGGTTCCGGATTTTCCCGCGCCCCCGGCGCCTGCCAGCAGCACGCCCTTGCCATCGAGGCCCAGCGTGCCGGCATGGGCAAGGCGCATGCCGCCCGCGGCGTACTCCCAATGCAGGAAGGCGCGCAGCGGCGCCCCTTGCTCCCAGGGCGGAAACGCGTCGGGGGACCGCATCAGCTGGACGCCGATCCGTCGGTCGGGGTCGTAGACCTGCCAGAAATCCAGATCGTGGTAATGATGGCCGCGCAGCCCCGCCTCGGCGAGTTTCTGGGCAAAGCCGTGTTCGGTGAAATGCGCATCGCCCCAGCGTGCCGGCACCGGCATGCCGCCGACGCCTGGATGGCCGATGAAGACATGGCATTGGCGGGAGTCCCGCGGATCGCCGCCGGCTTCGATGAAAGCCTGGCCAAGGGCATCCGCGAGCGCGCCGGGCTCGAGATGCGCGATCAATTCCAGCCCTGGCAGGCGGACAGTCCGCTGGACCGGGAATTGCCCGGCCGCGCTCTCGGCGGCGGCAAAGAGGAAGCGGGCGTAGTCCGGCAGGGTCTCAAGCGTGACGCGTGGCATGGTCTGTTCCAGCTGACCTCGCCCTTCGCCGGTCGCTCAGGAAACCTGCTTGACGGCCGGCCAGCCGAGCGGTTCCTCGACTTCGTGGATCGGATCGACGGTGATGAGGTCGGCAAGATCGTCATGGACGCTGACATTGAGCGGCTCGCGCGCCGCCGCCAGCGCCGCCGGCAAATCGTCGGAAGAGGGCAGCGGCGCCGCGGCGGAAGGCGCCAGCAGCCCAAACTCGACCAACTGCCCAATGAAGGACTCGAGCGCGGCGGCGTCGATCCTGGCAGCGCCCGCCGCCGATCGGATCAGCGCCTCGGTACCGACACCCGAGGCCAGCGCCTGCCATACCTTGCTGCCGGAATCGGAGAAGCCGAAATACTTGCCGTTGGAGAGGTCGAGCACGACAGCCTCGCCGTCGAAGGATTCGAAGACAATGTCCTTGCTCGCAACGGCATAGACGTCGGAAAGAGGCATGTCGTTGACCCCGCTGCAATTCCAGCCGGCGGCTGCGCCGGTCGTATCGTTGCCTGACCCCTGGACAACGCCTGTAAACACTCGGTCCTTGCTTGGCAAGGCAAGGCGTGCTGGCGCCATCTCGACCATCTCGGGGTTTAGTTCGCGGTTCGAGTCTCGATCTCGAGCGTCGACGAGCGTCGACAAGGGGGCAGCCGCGGCGCTCTCGGCACGAACGCCGCTTTTGGCCTTCGGTCGGAACACGGGCCCGATGCGGGCCGAATCGGCCCTTGGAACGGGGGTAGAATGGTTAATAGTATCGAAAAGTGACTATTAGGAGATTCTAAAATCGAACTGAACGGTTCGTTTCTGTTGACGGTGCGTGCAGCATGGTGTGAACATCGGTGCTCCGATACATTTGGTGAGCCAACCGCCAAATTGAAATAACACATTGATTTTATTCAATAAAAATAAGGTCATAGGCATGCTTATGAAAACTTCAAGATGCGGATTCATGGTCCAGACGGAAAAACTTCGTGATTGGAATCCGGCACTCGGTTCACCCAAATCAGCGTTGTCCGAACGACGCGATTTCATTCCCAAGACACGCCGCTAGACGGACTGACTTAAGATACTGGAGTAGTAAAAATGAAAAAGATTGTTCTCACTGCCGCAGCCCTTCTGGCAATTTCTGGCAGCGCCTTCGCTGGTAGCGACCATTACAACCCGAACGAAGCCAATCAGGCGGCCGCCAAGGTCGACTCTTCCTACACGGCTTCGGTCCACCAGCCTGCGCCGGCCACTCAGCAGCCTGCCACGACGGGCGCCGACCACAACCTGTTCGGCAACAACTAACAACCGACCTTGAACCGGCGGCGGGCTAGCCCGCCGCATCGGTCGGATCACAAGATTCAGGAGCACTGAAATGAAGAAGATCGTTCTTGCCACGGCCGCCCTGTTGGCCGTTTCCGGCACTGCTTTTGCCGCGGAGAGCGGCCATACCGGTAACGTAGGCGCCAGCCAGACGGCTCCCGCCGTCGACACCACGCGCACGTCGTCGATCAATACCGACTCGACGGTCTACAAGCTGTTGAACTCGTCGAACGACGTTCACAAGTCGGCCCCTCAGGGCAGCGACCGTAGCCTCTTCGGCCGCTAACAACTTTAGACGATATACGAACGAAGAACGGCGGGCCTTGGCCCGCCGTTCTTCTTTTCCGCAACGGCTATGCGTCAGCCGGAGCGGCTAACCGTCAGGCAGCCTTTGCTTCCTCGCGATGCAGCGTGAAGGAATGGCCGTCGGCGTCGAAGATGTGCAGATCGCCGCCGCTGGCGTTGAGCCGCAGGGTCTCGCCGCGCTTGACCTCGACATTGCCCGGCAGCTTGGCCACCAGCGGCAGGTCGGCGCGGCCGATATCGACATAGATGAGCTGAACCTCGCCAAGCTGCTCGATATAGTCGACCTTGCCTTCGAACAGATAGTCTTCGCCGGTCGCGATCGCGAGATCCTCCGGCCGCACGCCGAAGCTGACCGCGGCGCCATTCGCCGAGGCCGGCGTCGCGATCGGCACCGTCGCCTTGCGGCCGCCGACATGGCTGACCACGGTCGGATTGCCGGCCTTCTCGATCTTTGCCGGCAATATGTTCATTGCCGGCGAGCCGATGAACTGGGCGACGAACAAATTGCCCGGACGCTTGTAGAGCTCCATCGGCGTGCCGACCTGTTCGATATAACCTTCCTTCAGCACCACGATGCGGTCCGCCAGCGTCATCGCCTCGACCTGGTCGTGCGTGACGTAGATCATGGTGGTGTTGGGCATCGATTCCTTGAGCTTGGCGATCTCGATGCGGGTGGCGACGCGAAGCGCGGCGTCGAGGTTCGACAGCGGCTCGTCGAACAGGAACACCTTCGGGTTGCGCACGATGGCGCGGCCGATAGCGACGCGCTGGCGCTGGCCGCCCGACATCGCCTTGGGCAGGCGGTCGAGATATTTGGTCAGCTGCAGGATCTCCGCCGCCTGGCGCACGCGCTTGTCGATCTCGGCCTTGCTTTCCTTGCCGATCTTCATCGAGAAGGCCATGTTGTCGTAGACCGTCATATGCGGATAGAGCGCATAGGACTGGAACACCATGGCGATGCCCCGCTTCGACGGCGGCACGTCGTTCACCACCTCGCCGTCGATCTTCAGCTCGCCCGAGGTGATTTCCTCGAGGCCGGCGATCGACCGCAGCAAGGTGGATTTGCCGCAACCCGACGGTCCGACGAAGACGATGAACTCGCCCGATTTGATGTCGAGGTCGATGCCATGGAGAATGTTGAGGTTGCCGTATGATTTCTTCACCTGGTTCAGCGTGACATCGGCCATGTTTTCTCCTCCCAATGATTTCCGTTGCAATGTTCAGTCGACACGCCCGAACCAGGCGCCATAACCGCCGAGGCGGACCGGCCCGGTGCCAGTCTGTCCCGAAAAGCCGTGCCCCGGCAAGGGCTGCAGCGAGCCACGGCCGAGATCGACCTCGGCGGGCTTGCCGCCGAGGTTGAAGGCGCAGACGATCCGCTCATTGCCCTCGCGGCGCGTGAAGGCGACGGTGTCGCCATCGCTTTCGATGAAGTCGATGTCGCCCTTGGCCAGCGCCGGATGCTGGCGCCGGAAGGCGAGGAAGCGGCGGTAATGTTCGAGCAGCGAGCTTGCGTCGCCCTGTTGCACGTTGACGGCCTGCGACAGGTGCTTGCCCGGCACTGGCAGCCACGGCTTGGCGGTCGAGAAACCGCCATTCTTGGCAGCCGCGTCCCACACCATCGGCGTGCGGCAGCCGTCGCGGCCCTTGAACTCCGGCCAGAACCGGATGCCGTAGGGATCTTGCAGGTCTTCGAACTTCAACTCCGCTTCGCCAAGGCCGAGCTCTTCGCCTTGATAGATGCACACCGAGCCGCGCAGCGACATCAGAAGCGCCGAGATCACCTTCAGATAGCCGGGCGGATCCGCCTCGTTGGCGGCCCAGCGCGAGGCGACCCGCATCACGTCATGGTTGGAGAAGGCCCAGCACGACCAGCCGTCGCTGGCGACCGTGCCGAAAGCCTCCAGCACCGCGCGCACTTTCGCCGCGCTGATCTTCTCCGGCGCCAGGAAGTCGAAGGAATAGCACATATGCACGCGCTTGCCGTCGGCGGTGTAGGCGGCGACCACTTCCAGGCCGCGCTGGGAGTCGCCCACCTCGCCGACGGCGGCCTGCGCCGGATATTCGTCGAGAAGCGCGCGGAAGCGCTCCAGGAAGCCGAGGTTCTCCGGTCGGCTCTTGTCGTAGAGATGGTCCTGGTAGTTGTAGGGATTGACCGCCGGCGCCGTCTGGTCGTTGCGCTGTTCCGGCGGCAGCGGCGGATTGTCCTCCAGCCCCTGGCTGTGGAAGTAGAAATTGATCGTGTCCAGCCGAAAGCCGTCGACGCCGCGCTCCAGCCAGAAGCGGGTGATATCGAGCAGCGCGTCCTGGACTTGCCGGTTGTGGAAGTTGAGGTCCGGCTGCTCGGCCAGGAAATTGTGCATGTAATATTGCTGGCGGCTGGTGTCCCACTGCCAGGCCGAGCCGCCGAAGATCGACAGCCAGTTGTTGGGCGGCGTGCCGTCGGGTTTTGCGTCCGCCCATACATACCAGTCGGCTTTCGGATTGTTACGGCTGGAGCGGCTTTCCTTGAACCAGGGGTGGATGTCGGCGGTGTGCGACAGCACCTCGTCGATCATCACCTTGAGGCCCAGCCGATGGGCTTCCGTCACCAGCGCGTCGAAATCGGCGAGCGTTCCGAACATCGGGTCGACGTCGCAATAATCCGACACGTCGTAGCCGAAATCCTTCATCGGCGACTTGAAGAAGGGCGAGATCCAGATGGCATCGACGCCGAGCGAAGCGATGTAGGGCAGGCGCCGCACGATGCCCTTCAGGTCGCCGATGCCGTCGTCGTTGGAGTCCTGGTAGGAGCGCGGATAGATCTGGTAGATCACCGCGCCCCGCCACCAGTCGCGGTCGACGGCGGGGTCTGGTCTCGAAGTCGCCTTCAAAGCCGATTGCATGTCTTCAACCTCCTTTCACCGAGCCGGCAAGCAGCCCGCGGACGAAATAGCGCTGCAGCGAGAAGAACACGATCAGCGGCACGATGATGGTGATGAACGCCGATGTCGTCAGGATCTCCCAGTTGCCGCCGCGCGAGCCGAGCAGCGCGTTGAGCTTGGCCGTCAGCACGATCTGATCGGGCGCCGTGCCGAGGAAAACCATCGCCACCAGGAGATCGTTCCATACCCACAGGAACTGGAAGATGGCGAAGGAGGCAAGCACCGGGAAGGACAGCGGCAGCACGATCTTGACGAAGATCTCGAAGTCGCTGGCGCCGTCGATGCGCGCCGATTCCATGATCTCGCGCGGCAGGCCGGCAATGTAGCTCCTGAGCAGGTAGATGGCGAAGGGCAGGCCGAAGCCGGTATGCGCCAGCCAGATGCCGAGATAGGTCTTGGATGGCACGCCGAAGAAAGTGCCGACGCCGTTGTAGAGCTTGAGCAGCGGGATCAGCGACATCTGCAGCGGCACGACCAGCAGGCCGATGATGACGGCAATCAGCAGCGCCCGGCCCGGAAAGCGCATCCAGGCCAATGCATAGGCCGCGAAAGCTGCGATGAGGATGGGGATGATCGTTGCCGGGATGGTCACCGTCAGTGAGTTCATGAACGAGCGGCCGATGCCTTCGGAAAACAGCACGGCATCGTAGTTGTCCGTGGTGAATTTCGGCGGCGCGGAGGAGGCGAAATAGACGCGTTGGCCGCGGTCGCCCTCGAAGGCTTTCACCGAGGACAGGATAAACGTGCCGTCGGCGTTCATCTGCAAGGTGGCGCCATCATTGAGCTCGGCAACCGTCCCGGCCTTGTACTGCGTCGGCGCGGACGACTTCACGCCGAAGGCGCTGATCTCACGCTTGGGCCCGTCGCCGAAGATGTTGCCCTCGATGACGTATTTGCCGTCCTTCTGGGTTTGCGCCGAGGCTGCGGGAAGCCGCCCGGCCTCGCTCTGGCTGGAACTGGCAAAGGAGTTCCACCAGCCGGCGGCGACGATCTGGTCCTTGTCGCGCAGCGACGAGACGAGAATGCCGAGCGTGGGAATGGTCCAGATCACCACGAAGACGAGCACGGCGATGTGGACGCCGAAGCGGCCGGCGAAGGATTTTCCGGTCTTGGCGGCCATCTCAGTGCCCTCCCGTCTCTTTGTTGGCCTGGCGGATGTTCCAGACCATGATCGGGATGACCGCGATCATGATGATGATGGCGATCGTCGCGCCGCGGCCGAAATCGCCGCCGCCGCGGAACATCCAGTCGAACATCAAATTGGCGAGCACCTGGCTGTTCCATTGGCCGTTGGTCATGGTCAGCACGATGTCGAACACTTTCAGCACCAAGATGGTGATGGTGGTCCACACCACAGCGATCGTGCCCCAGATTTGCGGCACCATGATCTTCCAGAAGATCTGGAACGGGTTGGCGCCGTCGATCACGGCCGCTTCCAGCGTCTCTTCCGGAATGCCGCGCAGCGCCGACGACAGGATGACCATCGCAAAGCCGGTCTGGATCCAGACCAGGATGATCATCAGGAAGAAATTGTTCCAGAACGGCAGCGATATCCACACCTGCGGCTGGCCGCCGAAATATTGGATGATGGCGTTGAGCAGGCCGATCTGCACCTGGCCCTCGCCGCGATACTCGTAGATGAACTTCCAGATCACGCTGGCGCCGACGAAGGAAATGGCGAGAGGCAGGAAGATCAGGCTCTTGGCGATCGTGCCCCACCAGATCTTGTCGGTGAGCACGGCGATGATCAGCCCAAGGAAGGTGCAGGCCGCCGGCACCACCGCCAGCCAAAGCACATTGTTCAGGATCGAATTGCGGAAATCGTGATCGCCGAGCGCCCATTCATAATTGGCGAGGCCGACGAAATTCTCGCCGCCGCGATCGAGGAAGGAGAGCCTCAGCGTCTCGATGACCGGGTAGATCAGATAGATGGTAAGGATGATCATCGCCGGGCCGACGAACAGCCAGGGCCGCACCAGTCCCTGCCGGCGCAAATTGTCGACGGCGGCGGTGCCCGAGACGCCGCGTGACGGGAAGACGAGATCGAGCAGTTTGTTGGCGCCCCAGAAATAGGCGACACAGCCGCCGACGCCGATGATGATGACGAATATGGCCGAGAAAATCTGAGTCGCCATGGGTCCCTCTCCCTGCGCATGACCGGCCAGCCAGGGCTGGCGATCGGATGCACCGACTTTCGGTTATTCGGAACAATCGAAACGCGAAGGCTTCCGGCGTTGACCGCCGGTCGGATCCGGACCGTGGCCCGGATCCAGGTGGAGGATTAGGAGGATTTCAGGATGCTTACTTGATGGCATCCCAGCTTTTCTGGATGTCGGCGGCGACGTCTTGCGCGGACTTGCCGCCGACCAAGTCGATCATGCCGGTCCAGAACGAGCCCGCGCCGACCTTGCCGGGCATCAGGTCGGACCCGTCGAAGCGGACAGTCGTGGCGCCGACCAGGATCTCGCCCTGCTTCTTCAGCGCGTCGCTGCCATAGGCGTCCTTGTTGGCTGACTTGAAGGGGGTGACGAAGCTCTTCTGCGCCATCCACAATTCATGCGCGAGCGGCATCTCGAGGAATTTGATGAACTCGCGCGAGGCCTTGGAATCCTTGGTGATCATCACCAGCGTGCCGGCCACTTCCAGCGGCGTGCCCAGTTCCGGCTTGGAGGCGTAAGGCGGGTAGGGGAAGAAGTCCGCGTCCTGGCCGAGCTTCACGTTTTCCGGGAAGAAGGAGGGGATGAACGATGCCTGATGGTGCATGTAGCACTTGGGCGGCACGGTGAAGAGGCCCTTCGGGCTGTCGCGGAAGTCGGTCGCCGCGACCGCCTTGGCGCCGCCGTCCACCATCTTGTCGTCGGTGGCGATCTTGCCGAAGATGTCGATGGCGCTGACCACGGCCGGGTCGGTGAACGGAATCTCGTTCTTCACCCACTTGTCGTAGACTTCCGGCGGCTGGGTTCTCAGCATGATGTCCTCGACCCAGTCGGTCGCCGGCCAGCCGGTGGCGCCGCCCGAACCGAGCCCGATGCACCAGGGCTTGCCGCCGTCGGCGATGATCTTCTTTTCGAGGTCGGCGAGTTCTTCCTGGGTTTTCGGCACCTTGTAGCCGGCCTCGTCGAAATTGTCGGGCGAGTACCAGACCAGCCCCTTCACGTCGATCTTGTAGGGGAAGGCGTAGAAGCCGGGCTTGCCGTCCTTGCCATTATAGGTGCCGAGCTTGGCCCAGGAGTCGCCGGCGGCGTAGTTTTCCTTGATCCAGGCGGCGACGTCGTCGCCCAGCGGGGTCAGCACGCCCTTGGAAGCAAGATCCTGTATCAGGCCGGGCTGCGGCAGGACGGCGATGTTGGGCGGGCTGCCGGCCTGGGTGTCGATGACGATCTGCTGCTCATAGTTCTCGGACGAGGAATATTTCACCTCCGCGCCGGTGGCCTCGGCGAAATAGTCGAGGACCGAACGCACAAGCGTCTCGTCCTCGCCGCGCCACGGCCCGAAGATCGTCAGCGTCTCGCCCTTGAGATCGACCTTTTTGAGGTCGTCGTAGTTCGCCCAGTGAAACTTCGGATCCTCGCCCGGCTTGAACTTCAGTTCGGCTTGCGCCGGCAGGCTGAGGGTGAGTGCCGCGAACGCCGCACCCAAGAGAATTTTCTTCATCGCAAGTCCTCCCAGTGGTCACAAACAGGACGAAACCTCCATTTCGCCCGCCGACGCCCGCGGAACTGTGACTCAGCGAAAGGGCAACCGCAACCTTTCGAAGAGACTTCCAAAGCGCTTTGGCTATTTTGATCTCGCCACTGAATTGCTCGAGAGTCAAGTGGGAGAGTTTATAAATCGATTTAAATCTCCCGGGATAGAGTGAGAAAAGTGCACTGCAGCATAATTTTTTGGGCCGCAAGAGCAATTTTTGCTTCAAACGGCGCCTAGGGCCCTCTAAGGTCGTCATGCTTGGCGATCTCGCCAACAATCATCGGATCGATTCAATTTGAAAGCGCTTTGAGGCTGGAGGCCTCCGATGAACCTCAAGCAACTCTCGCATATGCTGTCACTCTCGCAGACCACGGTGAGCCGGGCGCTGAACGGCTATCCCGAGGTGAATGAGGAAACCCGGCGCCGGGTGATGGACGCGGCCAAGCGCCATGGCTACCGGCCGAACCCCAGTGCGCGCCGGCTCGCCACCGGCAAGTCGGGGATGATCGGCTATGTGCTGCCGACGGGCGCCGCCGTCGACATCGACCCGCACTTCGTCGAATTCCTCTCCGGCCTTGGCGACTATGCCCGCGCGCACGAGCTCGACCTCGTGCTTTCGCCTGCCGATGCCGACGACGAAGAAACGACCTACCGACGCATCGTCGCCAACCGCCAGGTCGACGCCGTCTACCTGTCCTCGCCGCGGCCGGCCGACAAGCGGCTGGCGCTGGTCAACACGCTGGGCATCCCTTTCCTCGTCCATGGCCGCAGCGAAGGCTTCGACTTCGACTATCCCTATCTCGACATCGACAATGAGGGCGCCTTCCACGAAGCGTCGAGACTGCTGATCCAACTCGGCCACAAGCGCCTGGCGCTGATCAACGGCAACGACCGCGAGACCTTCGCCATCCACCGCGAGCGAGGCGTGCGCCGGGCGCTTGCCGCAAGCGGGCTCACACTCGGCGAGCGCCACATCCGTTCGGTGGCGATGACCGAGGAGAACGGCTACCGCGCCGCCCGCCGCCTGCTCGAGGAAAACGAGCCGCCGACGGCGATCGTCTGCTCCAGTCTCATCATGGCGCTCGGCGTCGTGCGCGCCGTGCGCGATCTGGGTCTCACAATTCCGGGCGACCTGTCGCTGGTCGCCCATGACGACGTCTTCCCCTGGCTGCGGCCGGAGAACTTCCCGGTGCCGCTGTCGACCACGCGCTCCTCGATCCGGCTTGCCGGCGCGCGTGTCGCCGAGCGCCTGGCGGCGCGGATATCAGGGCTGGAGGAAGGGGCTCGCGGCGAGGTCTGGCCAGTGGACCTAGTGGTGCGGGGATCGGTGGCGGGGGCGCCGGTATAGGGAGCGAATTCAAACGCTCGAATGACGCAAGTGAGCCGACGTCCGCCCCGAGCTGAGCGGCAGCTTTGCACCTCATTTCAGTCATCGGGTCGCTTTCGTGATTCTCGTTCTCTCAATTTCGCGAGAGCAGAACTATCCGAAATGCCAATCAGCTCTCAAACGAGCAGTCACCGGGATGGCCTATAGTGCCGATAAGGGCGGACCCCATTTCTTCGAGTTTGGGATGTAACGAAATTTCTCTACCGACGAAGTAAGCTGGACGGCCCCTCAAGAGCCGGCAGCTTGCCAAACTCACGGCCGGCTGCCGCTCCTTGGTATGACATATCGCTTCCGGCAAAGGACACGGCATGCACAGAGAGTTCAATATCGCTGAGACAGGCTTCGGCTCTTATTGGCCGCTCGCCATCCTCAGATGGGTAATGGTGCTGATTTTCGTGTCGTTCGGGATCCAGAAGTTCACACCGCAGTCAGCGCAAGGAATCGCTCTATACATCTCACACAGTCCGTTCGTTTCTTGGCTACAGATTTTTGGAATTAGAGGCGAGGCCTATCTTCTGGGTTGCATCGAGTTGGCGACAGCCGTTCTTCTCGCCTTGGGGGCTTTTGTGCCCGTCTTGTCTGCCCTGGGCGCATTGATCGGGGTCGGCACGTTTTTTATCACTTGGTCATTTTTCTTTACAACACCTGGTGTTGTAGTATGGAGCATCTCCACCGATCCCATTGCGTGGAATCTAGCGGGAGAGTTTCTCTACAAAGACATAGTACTTCTCTGTGTTTGTCTGGTTTTATTTATAAACTCTCTTCCAACGTCTTTGGCCCGCCTACGTGGGAAACAACAATAGATGTTATACTCATTGGAGCCTAACATCGAGGTTGCGCTTAGGGGTGAGCGCTCTGCGACATTCGCGAGATAAGCCACTTGGGCGCCGATGTGGGTCATGATCCGAGATTTCGCTGACCGCCTCCTTCTGGACTGTTTTTGCTGTCGTGGGACAACGGTCTGCCTTCGGCTGCTCCTGATCTTGGACGGTGACAACCGGTAAGCCAGAACCGTCAACCAATCCTCCAGAGTGCGCCATTGCCCACATTCCCGTTCACCGAAGCGGATCCAATCCAATACCCTGGTCCTCCGCCGAACGCTTCAGAAGTGGTGATCGTCGGTGGCGGTATTATCGGCGTAACGACGGCCCTTTTCCTCGCGGCCCGGAACATTCCGGTGACGCTGCTGGAAAAAGGCCGCGTCGCGGCTGAACAGTCCTCGCGAAACTGGGGGTGGATCAGAAAGCAGGGACGAGACGCGGATGAACTGCCGATCGTCATCGAGGCTTCCCGCCTGTGGCGGCAACTGGCCGAGGAATGCGGCGAAGACATCGGGTTGAACCAGACAGGCGTGACCTACCTGGCGAATGCCGACAAGGACATGGCCAAGTTCGAAGAATTCATGAGGATCGCCGCGATCCATGAGCTCGACACGCGCCTTCTGGACGCCGACGAAACCGCGAAACTCATCAGCGGCATGTCGCGCAGGTTCAAGGGTGCGATGACGACGCCCTCCGACATGCGCGCGGAACCTTGGTTGGCGGTGCCGGCGTTAGCGCGGCTTGCCGTTCGAAAAGGCGCCAGGATCGTCGAGAATTGCGCCGCGCGGACCCTCGAACTCTCGGCCGGCAGGGTCAAAGGCGTGTGGACCGAGGCGGGATATATCGGGGCCTCCACCGTGTTGGTCGCGGGCGGCGCCTGGTCATCCCTCTTCTTGCGAAGACACGGCGTGGCCATCCCCCAGCTCAGCGTCAGGGTGACCACAGCTGCCACAGAACCCATGCCTGAGGTCTATTCAGGTGCGGCGGCCGACGACCACATCGCTTTCCGGCGCAGGCAGGATGGCGGATACACGCTCGCCGCAGGCGGCAGCCACTTGCTTTACCTGGGGCCTGACGCATTCCGGCACGCCACCCAATATCTTCCCGCCCTCAGGGACAATCCGTTCGGAACGCGCTATTTTCCGTTCGCTCCATCGGGCTACCCCGATGGCTGGTCGACCCCGCGCGATTGGGCGCCGGATTCCGCAAGCCCTTTCGAAAGAATGCGCGTGCTCAACCCAGCCTCTGAGCCGGCAAAGCTTCGCTCGATCGAGCGCAATTTCAAACAGCTTTTCCCCCGGTTCGAGACGGTTCGCCTGAAGGCCGGCTGGGGCGGTATGATCGACGCCATGCCCGACGTCGTCCCCGTTGTCGATCGGGTCCAGGCAGTCGGCGGTCTTTTCGTCGCGACGGGAATGAGCGGCCACGGATTCGGCATCGGACCTGGCATCGGTCGCGTCGTCTCCGACATGATCCAGGGAAATGAAACCGGCCACGACCTCAGCCGTTTTCGGCTGTCGCGTTTCTACGATGGAAGCCCCGTCCGGCTGGGTCCGGCTCTTTGAACCGGTCGCGCGCAGTCGGCAACAGTCGGTCGACTGCCCGGATTCACTACTTCGCCGCCTCAGCCGCTTTCGTATCGATCAGCCCATAGCCAAAATCATTGTCCCGCCCCTTGGGCCCGAGATCCTTGGCCGTTGCCGCCAGCGCCTTCTCGATCTCGTCGGCCGAACGGTCGGGCGCGGCGTGGATCAAATTGGCGATGGCGCCGGACACGATCGCGGCGGCGAAGGAGGTGCCAGTCACCACGTCGGAGCCGGCGCCGCTCGGCGCCACCATCTCCACGCCCGGCGCCGAGATGAACACATAGGCGCCGCGATTGGCCTGCGGCATCAGCCCATCCTTGGCGTCGGTGGCGGTGACGGCGATGACACCGTCGAAGGCGGCCGGATAGCCATAGGGCGCCTTCGGCCCGTTGTTGCCGGCGGCCGCGACCAGCACGATGCCGAGCGCCCGGGCGTTACGGCAGGCGGTGCCGAGCAGGTCGTTCTTCGGCCCGACGAAGCTCATATTGATGATGCGCGCGTCCTGTTCGGCGGCCCAGTCCAGCGCCGACAGGATGACATCCATGGTCGACTTGCCGCCTTCGAAGGCGCGCGCGTGATATATCTTCGCCCCCGGCGCCATGCCTTCCAGCGGGCCGACGCCGGCTATCAGCCCGTCGACCGAGGTGCCGTGGTCGCGCTTCTCGATCGGCACGTTGGGCATCGCGTCGTATTGCTCTGCGATGACGCCGGCGAGCGCCGGATTGGTGTCGTCAATGCCGGTGTCGATGACGGCGACGCGCACATTCTCGCCGCTCGCCTGTTTTGAATCGAGCGCGATGCGGTCGAAGGCGTAATTCACGACGCCGGCCGCCTGCTGCAGCGTGTAGATGTGGTTCGGTTCGCGGCGCTGCGTGCGCCCGTCCGCGGCAAGCTGCGCCAGCACCACGCCGACGGGCCGCCCGTCGGTGATGCCGAAGCGCACCAAAGTGGTGCCGAGCAGCCGCGATTGGCGCTGCGAGCGCACCTGCAGGCCGAAGGAATTGGCGATCTGCTGCACCACGCCGGCATCGCCATCGACGGTCACCAGCACCTCGTCGGGCACGAATTCGCCGGCAATCGCACGCGGCGGCTCCGCCAGATTGAGGCCCTGAGGCACCGCGACGGGTCCGTTCGGCGTCGGCGCTGGCGGCGGCGTGTTGCCGGAACCGTTCGACGACGATGTTCCATTGGACGGCGCGGGCGTTTGCGGAGCCGCGCCGGCGGGCGTGTTCGGGAACAGGTCGACGATCAGCGCCGGCAGGAACACCGCGCCGCCTGTGGCGCCGCCAGCTCCCGGTTTCTCGCCATTATTCGCGGTGCCGCCGTTTTTGTCGCACCCGACGCCCGCCGCTGTCGTGCGGTTCAGGCAGTCGACCTGGGTCTGCGAAAGATTCGGATCGTTGGTCTGCGCAAACGCAGGGGCGGCGGCAAAGGCCGCCGCCGCGAGGAGTGCCGCATGCAGAATGACCGCCTTAGCCGCCATCGACCGGTTTCCTTCCCTGGATCACCGTATCGGCGAAAGGCTGGGCCGCAATAAGGCCGACGAGCTTGTCGTAATCGGCCACGCTGCTCGCCGGAATGGTCAGGTGAAAGACGCCGTCGGCGGTCGGCCCGCCGGCGATCTTCAACCCGTTCTGGCCGAGGAAGGCGGCGATATCGGCCATCTTGGCATCCGGCTTGAACTTGACCAGCGCGAAAGGCAGCTTGGCGAGATCGTCCTGAGCGCCGGCCACTTCGAAATCGCTGCCCTTGCCGCCCGGCTGTTCGAACGATTGCACGATGACCAGCGCAAGCAGCGCCGCGGCCGCGGCCCAGGCGATGCCGGCAGGCATTGCCGTCACCCGGCCGAAAACCTTGGCGAGCCACGATTGGCCGGCCGGCGCGCGCGCCGGGCCGGCCTCGGCGTCGAGCGCCTTGGCGAACCGGCTGAGCGCGTCGGCGGGCGGCCGGATCGCCTCGTTGGCGGCGGCGGCACCGGAGAACTCGGCCTCCGCTTCGCCAAGCGCATTCATCGCTGCCGGATCGGTGGCCAGCCATTCCTCGACGGCCTCCAGCTCGGCGCCTTCCAGCGAGCCGTTCAGGTAGAACGGCAGCAGCGTTTCCATCTCGTCGCGGCGCGACATCTTTTCTGCGGCGCTCATGGCCAACCCCTGTCGTAACCGGCGGCCTTGAGGGCTTCGCCGAGTTTCTTGCGGGCGTAGAACATCCTGGTCTTGACGGTCGCGACCGGGATGTCGAGCACCTCCCCGATCTCGGTCACCGACTGGCCATGGTAATAGGCAAGGTCGATCACCGTGCGGTGTTCTTCCGGCAAGGCATCGATGAAGCGGCGCAAGGCGGCGGCTTTGTCTTCCTTCATGGTCACGACTTCCGGCGTGTCGGCGCCGTCGGGAACTTGCGCCGCGTCGTCGTCGTCGATCCAGTCTTCCTTCTTCTTGCGCAGCATGGACAGCCCCTTGAAGCGGGCGATGCCGAGCAGCCACGTGGAAACTTCAGAGCGCCCCTCGAAGCTGGGCGCCTGTTTCCACAGCTCCAGAAAGACCTCGTTCGCGATATCGTCGGCCATCATTTCCGATCCCGTCTGGCGCGCCACGAAGCGGTAGATCCGCGCGTGGTGACGCATGAACAGGAGCCGGACGGCGGCCCGGTCGCCCTTCGCGACCCGGTCCACAAGCGCGCGATCGGTTTCCGTCGCCGCGTTCATGGCCGGTCGAGCCGCCTGGCTCCTCGAAGCTCTGTCGCTGATCGGTCCAAAAAGGTTCATCCTCCGCCAAGGAATTTTCGGAGGCTAACTGAAGAGAGGGGAGGTTGCCAGAGGGGGCGCTTCTCCTACTCCTTCCCGGCGATAGGCCGAGACGCCTATTGCTTCGTCATCCTAGGGCGAAGCAAGGAGCGAAGCGACGCGGCGCAGACCCTAGGATCCATTCCGTGACGTCAAGGCATTGATCCCGTTGCAGAACTTTCTCAGTTGCACCCCTCGCGCGAGGTCACGGAATGGATCCTCGGGTCTGCGCGTCCGCTTCGCTCCCGCTCCGCCCGTGGATGACGAAGTTGCTTGGCCTTCGCCAATCTCCAACGTTGCAACGGGAGAAGGGGGAACTAAACCAAGAACACCTTCGCCTTCATCGTCTCCGGTATCGCCACCCCAAGCCGGCTCAGCACCGTCGGCGCGAGCTGCAGCTGATCGAGCAGCGTGTCGGCTTGAGGCCCCTTGGCCGGGCCGAAATAATAGAGCGCGAAATCCTGCATCTCGTCGTCATGGCCGCCATGATGGCCGCGGTCTGTCTGGCCATGGTCGGCCGTCACGATCACTTCATAGCCGGCTGCGCGCCATCGCGGCAGGAAGGCTGCCAGCATCGCGTCCATCGCGTAGCAGGCATGGTCCATCTCGTGACAGTCATGGCCGAAACGATGGCCCATCGAGTCCAGCGTGCAGGTGTGGAGGATGCCGTAATCGATGCCGTGGCGCTTCGCCAGCATGGTCAGCGTCGCGAACAGGTCGACGTCGCTCGGCGTCATCTGGTTCTTGAGATTGTAGCCGGTCATGGTGTGGAAGCGGCCATGCGTGATCGGCCCATCGGGCTCGTCGAATTCCATGTCCTCGACCAGGTCGAACGGGTACGAGCGGAAGAATTCCGACCAGTAGGAATGGGTCACGGCGCCGGTCTTGCCGCCGGCCTTGCTGACTTCCGAGAAGATATCCGGCTGCGTGACGCGAAAGCGGTTCTCGTTGGAAAGGATGCCGTGCACCTGCGGCGTGACCCCGGTGTGGATCGAGGCGTAGCAGCAGGCCGAGGTCGACGGCAGCACCGAACGCATCTTCCAGACCTGCGCTTCGCCGGACTGCGCCCAGCCCTCGAGGTTGCCCATCAGCCGGCGCCAGTTCCGGTAGGGCACGCCGTCGAGGATGATGAGCAGCAGTTTGGATTTGAGCGCCACGGCGGTTCCCATGATCATGCATCGAAAACAGAAGCGCCGCGTGCCAGGCGACACGCGGCGCTTCTTAGGACTAGCCCGATATCAGGCGTTCAGCCAGCACTCGTTGAGCGCATAGCCGTCCATCATCTCGCCATTCGGGTTCTTCACCCAGCCGCTGACCTTCTTGGTGTTGGCGGCGTCGACGAACTGGTTGAAGAACGGCACGATCAGGCCGCCTTCGTCGCGCATCAGCATAGCCATGTCGCGATAGATCGCCTTGCGCTTGGCCTGGTCCAGCTCGGCGCGGGCCGTGTAGAGCATCTTGTCGAATTCAGGCCGCTTGAAGCGCGTGTCGTTCCAGTCGGCGGTCGACAGATAGCCAGTGGAATACATCTGGCCCTGCGTTGGCCGGCCGCCCCAGTAGGAGAGCGAGAAGGGCTGCTTGTTCCACACTTCCGACCAGTAACCGTCGCCCGGCTCGCGCTTGATCTCTATCTTGATGCCGGCCTTGGCGCAGCTCTGCTGGTAGAGCTGGGCGGCGTCCACGGCCCCGGGGAAAGCGACGTCCGAGGTGCGCAGCAGGACCGAGCCGCTATGGCCCGACTTCTTATAGGCTGCGGCCGCCTTTTCGGGATCGAACTTGCGCTGCTCGATGTCGGCGGAAAACAGCGGATAGGCTTCGTTGATCGGGAAGTCGTTGCCGACCGAGCCATAGCCGCGCAGGATCTTGTCCAGCATCTCCTCGCGGTTCATCGCCAGCTTCAACGCCATCCTGAGGTCACTGTTGTCGAAGGGCGCGGTGTCGCAGAACATGTTGAACGGGTAGTAGCCGCGCCCGGCGACGTTCTCAATGCTGACGCCCGGCATGCGCTTCACCAGGTCAACGACCTTGGGCTCGACCCGATTGATGAGATGCACCTGGCCGCCCTGCAGCGCCGCAAGCCGGGCCGTCGGATCGTTGATGACGACGATCTCGATCTGGTCGGCATGACCGGCCTTGTCGCCGCGCCAGTAATTGGCGAAGCGCTCGCCGCCATGCTTCACGCCGGGTTGGTTGACGCTGACCTTGTACGGACCGGCGCTGATGCCGGCATTCGGGTTGTCCTTGCCGCCATTCGGCTGGATGACCAGATGGTAGTCGGCCATCAGATAGGGGAAGTCGGCATCGGCGTCGCCGAGCGTCACCACCACGTCCTTGCCATCGGCCTTGATGGTCTTGATGTTCTTCAGAACGCCGAGCGCGCCGGATTTCGACTTCTCGTCGGCGTGGCGCTCGAGCGTCGCGACAACGTCTTCCGCCGTTACCGTCTTGCCGTTGTGGAATTCGATGCCGTCGCGGATCCTCATCGTCCAGGTCTTGGCGTCGGCCGAGGCGCCGATCTCCTCGGCGATCAGGTTCTCGACGCCGCCCTCGGGCGTCAGCCGCACGAGGAATTCGCCCCACTGCTTGCAAAAATTGTAGGTCACCTGGCTGAGGTTCAGCGCCGGATCGAGGCTGTTGGTCGATTCGCCGCCCTGCAGGCCGGCCTTGATGATACCGCCCTTCATCGGCGTCGCGGCAAAAGCCTTGCCAGCCAGCGTCGTAGCCAGCGCCGCCGAGGCGCCGAGCGCCGCCGCGCGGCCGAGAAAATCGCGCCGCGAGATCCTGCCCTTGCCGGCGAGTGCGGCGAGATGGTCGAGTTCGGTCTGCATGTCCTGCCCCCTTTTTGAGATTGGTTTGCTGCGGGCTCTACCCGCCCGCGGCCGATCTTTCCTGCTGCGCATTGCAGCCGCATGACAGCTTCTGGTCCGGGCTGACTTTCGTGGGCTAATTTCCGGCGCTCGCCATGCGCCGGCCCTTGATCGCCTTCTCCAGCCAGCCGATCTCCATTTCCGGCACGGAGGACAGCAGCAGGTCCGTATAGGCGTCGAAGGGCGGCGTCAGCACCTTGCTCCTGGAGCCGTAGCGCACGACCTCGCCGCGATACATCACCGCGATCGAATCGGCGATCGACTTCACCGTCGCCAGGTCATGCGTGATGAACAAATAGGCGACCTTTTCGTGCTGCTGCAGGTTCAGAAGCAGCTTCAGGATGCCGTTGGCGACCAGCGGGTCGAGCGCCGATGTCACCTCGTCGCAGATGATCAGCTTCGGCTTGGCGGCGAGCGAGCGGGCGATGCAGACGCGCTGCTTCTGGCCGCCGGACAGCTCGGCCGGGTAGCGGTCGACGAAACCCTTGCCCATCTCGATCTCGTCGAGCAGTTCGGCGACGCGCTTGTCGCGCTCGCGTCCCTTCATACCGAAATAGAACTCCAGCGGCCGGCCGATGATGGTGCCGACCGTCTGGCGCGGGTTCATAGCTACGTCGGCCATCTGGTAGATCATCTGCAATTGACGCAGATCCTCCTTCGGCCGGTCGGAAAGCCGGTTGGCCAGCGGGCGCCCATCGAAGGTCACCGTGCCTTGCTCGGGCGGCAAAAGCCCGGTGATGGCGCGCGCCAGCGTCGACTTGCCGGAGCCGCTCTCGCCGACGACGGCCAGAGTCTGGCCGGGATAGATGTCGACCGAGACGTTCTTCAGGACCTTCACATGGCCGCCGCCGTAGGCGGCGGTGACATTCTTCACCGACAGGAACGGCGTTGCGCCGGGCTGCTGTTCCTGGTGCTCGATCTCATGCACCGAAACCAGCGCGTTGGTATATTCCTGGCGCGGCTCCTTGATGATCTGCTGCGTGCCGCCCCACTCCACCAGCCGGCCGTGGCGCAGCACCATGATTTCGTCCGACACCTGGGCGACGACGGCAAGATCGTGAGTGATGTAGAGGGCCGCCACATGGGTGTCGCGGATGGCGTCCTTGATCGCCGCAAGCACGTCGATCTGGGTCGTCACGTCGAGCGCCGTGGTCGGCTCGTCGAAGACGATGAGGTCGGGCTCCGAGCAGAGCGCCATCGCTGTCATCACGCGCTGCAATTGGCCGCCGGAGACCTGGTGCGGGTAGCGCTCGCCGATCGTTTCGGGGTTGGGCAGGCTAAGCTTCTTGAACAGCGCAATGGCCCGCTTCTCGGCCTCGGCGCGGTTCGCGGTACCATGCAACAGGGTCGCCTCGACCACCTG
The DNA here is from genome assembly GCF_006439385.1 of Mesorhizobium sp. B3-1-7. Taxonomy (NCBI): domain Bacteria; kingdom Pseudomonadati; phylum Pseudomonadota; class Alphaproteobacteria; order Hyphomicrobiales; family Phyllobacteriaceae; genus Mesorhizobium; species Mesorhizobium sp. B3-1-7. The sequence goes on along the minus strand of NZ_VFTL01000028.1, from coordinate 29,470 downwards.
GTCGATCAGCTTGTGCGCCGGATTGAACGCCGCCGCCGCCGACTGCGCGACATAGCACACCTCGCGTCCGCGCAGCGCCCGCACGCCTCTTGGTCCGGCCTTCATGATGTCGCGGCCGTTGAGGATCACCTCGCCGCCGGTGATGCGCACGCCGCCGCGGCCATAGGCCATGGACGACAGGCCGATGGTCGATTTGCCGGCGCCGGATTCGCCGATCAGGCCGAGCACCTTGCCCTTTTCGAGCGTCAGCGAGACATCGTGGACCAGCGTGATGGTCTTCGGCGTCTCGCCCGGCGGATAGACGGTCGCCTCGATGCGCAGGTTGCGGATGTCGAGGAGCTTGCCCGAGCTTGCCTGCCCGGACTTCGCCTGCCCGGACCTTGCTTGATTGCCAGCCATCAGCCACGTCCTCCCTTCAGGCTCGTCGTGCGGTTGAGCACCCAGTCGGCGACGAGGTTGACCGAGATCGCCAGCACCGCGATCGCCGCGGCCGGGATCAGCGCCGCCGGAATGCCGAACACGATGCCGTCCTTGTTTTCCTTGACCATGCCGCCCCAGTCCGAATCCGGCGGCTGCACGCCAAGCCCGAGGAAGGACAGCGCCGACAGGAAGAGCACGGCGAAGATGAAGCGCACGCCAAGCTCCGCCACCAGCGGCGACAGCGCATTGGGCAGGATCTCACGGAAGATGATCCAGGCCTTGCCTTCGCCGCGCAGCTTGGCCGCCTCGACGAAGTCCATGACGTTGATGTCGACGGCGACGGCGCGTGACAGGCGATAGACGCGGGTGGAGTCCAGAATGCCCATGACCAGGATCAGCGTCAGCGTGGTCGTAGGCAGCACCGATAGCACGACGAGGCCGAAGATCAGCGTCGGGATCGACATCAATAGGTCGACGAAGCGTGACAGCAGCGTGTCGAACCAGCCGCCGAAGACAGCCGCCGTGAAGCCGAGGATCGAGCCCAGAGAGAAGGACAGCGCAGTCGCCGCCACCGCGATCTCCATGGTTATGCGCGCGCCGTAGATCATGCGTGAGATAAGGTCGCGGCCGAGATTGTCGGTGCCCAGCCAATGGGCGGCCGACATCGGCTCCCAGACGTCGCCGACGATCTCGCCATTGCCGTGCGGCGCGACCCAAGGCGCGAAGATGGCACAGAACGCAAAGAAGCCGGTCAGGATAAGCCCGACCCAGGCGGTGAACGGGATTTGTCGTAGCGCCATTCGCCTCAGTTCCCCCTTTGGTCGTCTTGCATCCGGCCCGTCATTTCGGATGCCCCCGTCATTTCGGATGCCTAAGCCGCGGATTGGCCACGATGGCGGCGATATCGGCGACGATATTGAGCGTGATGTAGACTGCGGCGAAGATCAGGCCGACCGCCTGCACCACCGGCACGTCGCGCTTGGCGACATGGTCGACCAGATACTGTCCCATGCCCGGATAGACGAAGATCACCTCCACCACCACGACGCCGACGATAAGATAGGCGAGGTTGAGCATGACGACGTTGACGACCGGCGCTATCGCGTTCGGGAAAGCATGCTTGCGGATGATGTCGAAGGCCTTCAGCCCCTTCAATTCTGCCGTCTCGATATAGGCCGACTGCATGACGTTGAGGATCGCCGCGCGCGTCATGCGCATCATATGGGCGAGCACCACCAGCGTCAGCGCGGTCGCGGGCAGCACGACGGCCTGCAACCTTTCGAGGAAGGGAGTCGAGTCATCCACCGTCGAGATGCTGGGGAAGATCTGCCATTTCACGGCGAAGAAATAGATCAGCACATAGCCGATGAAGAATTCCGGGAAGGAGGTCGAGGCCAGCGCCAGCCCGGAGATCAACTTGTCGACGAAGCCGTTGCGGTAGCGCACCGCGATCAGACCGAGGACGATCGCCAGCGGCACGGCGACGATCGCGGCGCAAGCCGCCAGGAACAGTGTGTTCTTCAGCCGGGTGCTGATCGAGGTCGCGATGTCCAGTCCGCTCGACTGCGCCGTGCCGAAGTCGCCATGCAGGATGCCCCACAGCCAGTGCACGTAGCGCAGCCACGCCGGATCGTTCAGCCCGAGCTGTTCGCGCAGGTTCGCCAGCGCCTCCGGCGTCGCCGACTGGCCGAGGATCGCCTGGGCGACGTCGCCCGGCAGAATCTGCGTGCCGGCGAAGATAAGCACCGAAACGGCCAAAAGAAGAACCAGGCCCAGCAAGACGCGCTGAGCGACCAATCTCAGGATCGGAGACGACATCGGCTACCTGCAACGGTGAAGAAGGGACGACGCCCGCCTTTCGGGCGGGTCATGAAAACGGGGAAGGGCCGGCCTGGGCCAGCCCTTCCCTTATCCTTCATCAGGCCTGCAGCCAGCACTCGATCAGGGCATGGCCGTTGCTGAGTTCCTGCGCCGGGTTATCGATCCAGCCTTCGACGCCCTTGCCGGTCGCGTCGACGAACTGGTTGAAGAACGGCACGATCAGGCCGCCTTCGTCGCGCATGACCTCGCCCATGTCGCGGTAGATCTTCTTGCGCTTGGCTTCGTCGAGCTCGCCGCGCGCCGCAAGCACCATCTTGTCGAAGTCCGGGCGCTTCCAGCGGGTGTCGTTCCAGTCGGCGGTCGACAGATAGGCGGTCGAATACATCTGGTCCTGGGTCGGACGGCCGCCCCAGTAGGAGAGCGAGAAGGGCTGCTTGTTCCAGACTTCGGTCCAGTAACCGTCGCCCGGCTCGCGCTTGATCTCGATCTTGATGCCGGCCTTGGCCGCGCTCTGCTGATAAAGCTGGGCGGCGTCCACGGCACCCGGGAAGGCGACGTCGGAGGTGCGCAGCAGGATCGAGCCGCTATGGCCCGACTTCTTGTAAGCCGCGGCCGCCTTTTCCGGATCGAACTTGCGCTGCTCGAAATCGCCTGCGAACAGCGGGTAGGCCTTGTTGACCGGCATGTCGTTGCCAACCTCACCGTAGCCGCGCAGGATTTTGGTCAGCATCTCCTCGCGGTCCATGGCGAGCTTCAGCGCCATCCTGAGATCGTTGTTGTCGAAGGGCGCGGTGTCGCAGAACATGTTGAAGGGATAGAAGCCGCGGCCCGAGGCGGCGCGGATGGTGACGCCGGGCAGCCGCTTGACCAGGTCGACGATCTTCGGCTCGACGCGGTTGATCATGTTGACCTGGCCGCCCTGGAGCGCGGCCATGCGCGCCGTCGGATCGTTGACGACGACGATCTCGACCTGATCGGCATGGCCGTATTTGTCGGGCTGCCAGTAGTGGTCGAAACGCGCGGCGGTGTGCTTCACGCCGGGCTGGTTGCCGGTGATCTTGTACGGCCCGGTGCCGATGCCAGCGTCCGGCTTGTCCATGCCGCCATTCGGCTGGATGATCAGGTGATAGTCCGCCATCAGGTAAGGCATGTCGGCATTCGGGTCCTTCAGCGTGACCACGACATTGCCGCCATCGACCTTGATGGTGTCGATGCTCTTCAGGACGCCGAGCGCGCCGGATTTTGACTTCTCGTCGCTGTGGCGCTTCAGCGTCGCCACCACGTCGTCCGGCGTTACTTCCTTGCCGTTGTGGAACTGGACGCCCTTGCGGATCTTCATCGTCCAGGTCTTGGCGTCGTCCGAAGAGCCGATTTCTTCGGCGATCAGGTATTCGACGCCGCCGCCCGGCGCGAGCTCGACCAGCGTTTCGCCCCAGCATTTGCCGAAGGCGAACGGAACCTGGCTAAGGAAGGTCGCCGGATCGAGACTGTTGGTGGATTCACCGCCCTGCAGGCCGGCCTTCAACGTGCCGCCTTTGACCGGACCGGCCGCACGAACGGCCTTGGAGAGCAGCGAGTTTGCAACGGTGGCGGCGACGCCGAGCGCCGCGGCGCGACCGAGAAAATCGCGACGGCTAAGTTTTCCGGCCGCGACTCGCCGGCTGAGATAGTCGAGTTCGTTGGACATTACGGTTCCTCACTCTGGATATCCGACCTTAGGGTCGTTTCTTGCTATTGGAGGAGATAATGACCGTAAGGGAAAGCGGCAGGCAAGACCGAATGCGACATACCGTGGCGTAAATCGCACGTCGCATTTGGCCCAATCTGCCCTGGCTCAAACCAGGGCGCGGGGAATCGCCTGCTCGAAGCCGCGCTCGAAGACCAGTTTTTCACCCTCATAGGCTTCGATTCTCGCGCTGACGATGAAGTTTGCGGCGTCCGATCGCATCTCGGCAAAAGTTTCGGTCCGCACCGACCATTCATTGCGCGACAATGCCTGCGTCCAATGCGTGGCTCCGGTGGCCGACAGCGGGTCATCGGGATGGATCGTCCATGTCTCGCGCACGATGCTGCCATTGACCAGCCCATGATCGAGGTCGCGCACCTCGCCGAAATCGTCGGTTATGGAAAGCGTGACAAGACCGGTCTTCTCGTCGCGGCCGACATGGCGTTCGGAACTCGCCGGCCGAATCGTCTCGGTCGCCCAGGGTGTCGCGCCTTCCGGCTCTGGAAACGAAACCTCATTGCCTTTCGCCAGCGGGCGCAACGGCAGCTTCAGCGTCGCCTTCGCGAGATCAAGCCGCGCTGACTCCGGCGAGGGCCAGATCATCGGCCAGTAGGCGGTCGAAACGGCGATGCGCAATTTGTGGCCGGCCGGCACCCGGTAGGCGCATTGGTCGAGCACGACGCGCGCCGAAACCGTCTCGCCGGGAATTAGCGCTTGCGGAAATTCATGCGAGTTTCGGTGCGTGAGATTGAGCACACCATAGGAGATCAGCTCCGAGGCCCCATCGGGATGCACGTCGCAGAGGCGCACCGTGATGTTGGCCTGGGGTCGATCGGAAGCAACCCGGACCTCGAGCTCCGGCGCCCCGACGATGTCGATCGCCTCGCCGAGCTCAGGCTGGTCGAAACAAACCGAAAGCGCGTCATCGGGACGCTGGTCGCCCGGCAATTCCGGTCCGAAGGTGAAGGGAAAATACTCGCCGCCGGCAAGCCCGCAGGTCTGCGGCGACGCGACGATCGACGGCTTTGCGCCCGCGGAAATGAGTTCGATCGCCTCGACCTTGATGTTTGAGGACGGCCATTCCTGTTCCGCGACCCAGCGGCCCGGCCGCTCGGGATGCCAGCGCGCCGGCCGCACACTGTCCATGACATAGGCGCGATAGTCCGGATCGGCCTCGACGCCGGTCTCCGCGCCCTTCAGCCAGTGGTCCCACCAGCGCAACGCCTCCTGCAGGAAGCCGATGGCCGGATTGGGCCCGGCGTAATGCGGGTATTTGTGGATCCAGGGGCCGACGATGCCTTTGACCGGCGATTGGATGCTGGTGACGAGATTGGAGATGGTGTTGCGGTAGCCGTCATGCCAGCCGCCGATCGACAGCACGGCCGCTTTCACCGCCGAAAAATCCTCGCAGATCGAGCCGCGCTTCCAATAAGCGTCGCGATGCTGGTGGCTGAGCCAGAGCGGCAGGAGAAAAGACTGGTTCTCCAGCCGGCTGAGCCACAGGTCGCGCCAGCGATTGCCGCCGGCGATCGCCGGGTCCGGCGGCCGCGACGAATAGGACAGCATCGTCGAGGCCCAGCCGAAATTTTCCAAGAGCAGGCAGCCGCCCTTGTAATGGATGTCGTCGGCATAGCGGTCGACGGTCGAGCACAGGCTGATCACCGCCTTCAGCGCCGGCGGCTGTTTCGCGGCCACCTGCAGGCAGTTGAAGCCGCCCCAGGAAATGCCCATCATGCCGACATTGCCGTTGCACCAGGGCTGCGCCGCCGCCCAGGCGATGACGTCGCAGGCATCCTGCAGTTCCTGCTCGGAATATTCGTCGTCCATCAGCCCTTCGGAATCGCCATTGCCGCGCATATCGACGCGGATCGAGGCGTAGCCGTGGCCGGCGAAATAGGGATGGGTGAGCTGGTCGCGAAAAATGGTGCCGTCGCGCTTGCGGTAGGGCAGGTGCTCGAGGATCGCCGGCACCGGATTGTCCGTCGCGTCCTCGGGCATCCAGACGCGCGCCGACAGCCGGCAGCCGTCCGGCATGACGATGCCCATATCGGGAAATTCGACGGCTTTTCGGGGGAATTCGGTGACGGTTTTCATGGGCGCATAACGCCCCGCTGCGCTGCGACTTTCAATCGCCATTCGCGACTGGAGCAGCGAAATATGCGACCTGGGTCGTTAGCGAACGCACCCTCCGATCATCCAGCTTATTCTTGTATCTCTCGATTAATTTGTGTATTACGTTTATTCACGTGGCCTGACGCAGACACACTGGATGATCTCGCCTGAAAATCGTTTGGGATGAGCCAAAACGGGTGACGAACCTCGCAAACCGGGGTCTCGACTTCTCCGATCTCGATATCGAGTTTTTTGCCACGTCAATCGTCCTCCCGGCCAAAGCCGGTCGGCTGAAGGCGATTGGAGAATTTGGAGAGATCATTCTCGCCGTGATCTTCAAGCCGCTTGGTTCCGAAGCGATCTCGGTGATCTCGATGCGTCATGCCAGCCGAAAGGAAAGGTCCGTGTATGAGCAACACTAAGTCACACATTCGGCGGCTTACCGATGCCGAGGAAGCCGAAATTCAAAGACAGATTGCTGCTGATCCCGAGGACGGGGAGGCGACCGACGAACAGCTGACACAAGCCAAGCCTTTCGCGGAAGTGCTCCCGGAGCTTTTCGAGAGCATAAGGCGTTCCCGTGGCCGACCGACCCTGGAGAAACCAAAGCAAGTCGTCTCCATCCGCCTGGACCAGGATGTCGTCAGAAAATTCAAGGCGACCGGCAAGGGCTGGCAGGCAAGGATAAATGAAGTGCTGAAAAACGCGAAGGTAAGGTAGGCTATACGCGTCAGTTCAGCGGAATGTCGTTCTCGGTCTTGCTGGCCTGATAGGCGCCCGACAGCTCGTCATAACGCGTCGAAATCCTGCCGATGCGCGCTTCCAGACGGTTGCGTTCGGCCTCAGGCAACGCCCGCACCAGCCTGCGGATCGAGAAGCTTTTCCAGTAGGGGTTCTCGGCATTGTAGCCGCCGGGGTCGAGGGTGAAGACCTCTTTCAGGATCTTGAGGTCGTGCGGGATTGCAAAACTGTCGCGTGAATCCTCATGGCTGAACAGGTAGTAGAAATTGTCGAAGCCGGTCCAGGTGATCGCCGACAGGCAGAGCGAGCAGGGCTCGTGGGTGGCTATGAATAGCGCGTCCTTGGTGTCGACGCGCTCGGCCTTTGGCATTTCGTAGAAGCGCTTCAGGCAATGCACCTCGCCATGCCAGAGCGGGTTTTCGATCTCGTTATTGGTCTCGGCCAACACCAGCGAGCGGTCGTCTTTCCGCAGGATCGCGGCGCCGAACAGCTTGTTGCCATGGGCGACGCCTTCGGCGGTCTTGGGCACGATGTCGTGCTCGATCACGTCGAGCAGGCGGTCGATCAGCGAAATGTCGGTCATGGAAATCGCGAGCTTTCAGGGGAGGTGGATCTCGTAAGGGTGCGAGAAATGGAATTCTTCGAGATTGGAACCCTCGCCGCCGCGGTCGACGATGAGGAAATCCTGTTCCTCGCCGATCGGGGTGAGCACGCCGTGCCACAGGTTGCGGCGGTAATTGATGCCCTGTCCGGGGCCGGCGAGAAAGGCATGCGGCTCACCCGGCCCATCCTTGGTGTCGTGGCAGACGACGACCAGGAACGGGCGTGGCGACAGCGGGATGAAGGCTTGGCTGCCGAACGGATGGCGCTCGACCATGGTGAGCTTCAGCGGCATTTCGTAAGGCGTACCGCGCACCATCGAAATCAGCACGCGCGCATTCGGTCCGGCGGCCTCCGCAGTGGCGAGGTCGTGATAGCGCATCGCCCGGCCGCCATTGATCGGGTAGCTGTTGTCGCCACCCATGTCGATGACGTCGCCGAAGGGCGCGAAGTTCTCGCGGGTCAGCGGTCGGGCGACGATGCGGCTCACCGCGCCTTGCCCCCAAGATAGCCGCCAAGCCTGGCATGACGGTTGACGTCCTTGTACAGCAGATAACGGAAATTACCGGGGCCGCCGGCATAGCAGGCCTGCGGACAAAAGGCGCGCAGCCACATGAAGTCGCCGGCTTCGACCTCGACCCAGTCCCGGTTGAGGCGGTAGACCGCCTTGCCTTCGAGCACATAGAGCCCGTGCTCCATGACATGCGTCTCGGCGAAGGGGATGACCGCGCCCGGCTTCAGCGTCACAATGGTGACGTGCATGTCGTGGCGCATGTCGGCTGGGTCGACGAAGCGGGTCGTTGCCCAGCGCCCCTCCGTGCCCGGCATCGGGCTCGGCGCCACATCCTGGTCGCTCGAGAAGAAGGCTTCCGGCGCGTCGAGGCCGTCGACAGCCTCATAGGTCTTGCGGATCCAGTGGAAGCGGGCAGCAGTGCCGCTTTCATTGCGCACCGTCCAGCCACTGGATGGCGGCAGGAAGGCGAAGCCGCCGGGAGCAAGCACGTGTTCTTTGCCGGCAAGCGATACGCTGAGCTCGCCCTCGACCACGAACAGCACGCCCTCGGCGGCGGCATCGAGTTCCGGCCGCTCGCTGCCGCCGCCGGGCAGAACCTCGACGATGTATTGCGAAAAGGTCTCGGCGAAGCCCGACAGTGGCCTTGCGATGATCCAGGCCCTCGTCTTGTCCCAGAACGGCAGCGGGCTGGTGACGATGTCCTGCATCACGCCCTTGGGGATGACAGCATAGGCTTCAGTGAAGACGGCGCGGCCGGTCAAGAGCTCGTTCTGGCCGGGATGGCCGCCATGCGGGGCGTAATAGGTTCGCTCGGCAGTCTTGATCATATCCATGGGGTCCTGGCCCTCAAAACATTACAATGGAAGCATGTCTTTCAGCCGAAGCAGGGCGATGCGTTCGACCTGTCTGCAGGCGGTTTCGAACTCGGTGCCGCGGCTGTTGCCGATCCGCGCCTCGAACTCCGCCAGGATTTCGTCCTTGGTCTTGCCCTTGACCGCGATGATGAAGGGGAAGCCGAAGGTGGTGACGTAGGCGGCGTTGAGTTTCGAGAACAGCTCGCGCTCCTTGTCGGTCAGCGCGTCGAGCCCGGCGGAGGCCTGTTCCTTGGCTGATTCCGGCGTCAGGCGCCTGGCCTTGGCCAGCTTGCCGGCGAGGTCCGGGTGGGCGTTCAGCACGGAAAGGCGTTCGGCTTCGCTCGCCGCGCGGAAGACGCGGCAGAGCGCGTTGTGCAGGCCGCCGGCGCTGTCATGCGCAGGGCCGAGCTCCAATTCATAGGCGCGTTCGGCGATCCAGGGCGAATGCTCGAACACGCCGCCGAAGGCATGCACGAATTCCTCGAATTCCATCCGCGACGGACGCAGCGCCGGCGCCTCGTAGGGGTGCGTTTCGCGCCAGTGTTTGGCAATGTCGACGCGCCGCGTCAGCCATACCTTGTCGTGCGACTTCACATAATCGACGAAGCGCTTCAATGCCGCCACCCGCCCGGGACGGCCGACCAGCCGGCAGTGCAGGCCGATATTCATCATGCGCGGCCGGCCTGCCTTGCCCTCGGCATAGAGCGTGTCGAAACTGTCCTTCAGATAGGCGAAGAACTGGTCGCCCGAGTTGAAGCCCTGCGGCGTCGCAAAACGCATGTCGTTGGCGTCGAGCGTGTAGGGGATGATGAGTTGCGGTTTCTCCAGCCCGTCGCGGTCGAACCAATAGGGCAGTTCGTCGTCATAGGTGTCGGAGACATAGTCGAAGCCGCCTTCCTCGGCGACGAGCCGCACCGTGTTGACCGAGGTCCGGCCGGTGTACCAGCCGGTCGGGCGCGCGCCGGTGACCTCGTAATGCAGCTTGATCGCCTCTTCGAGATCGCGCCGCTCGTCCTCGGCCGCATGGTCGCGATAGTCGATCCATTTCAGCCCGTGCGAAGCGATCTCCCAACCAGCCTCCTGCATGGCAGCCACTTGGTCGGGCGAGCGCGCCAACGCCGTGGCGACGCCGTAGCAGGTCACCGGCACCTGCGCTTCGGTGAACAGCCGGTAGAGCCGCCAGAAGCCGGCCCGCGCGCCATACTCGTAGATCGATTCCATGTTCCAGTGGCGCTGGCCGACCCAGGGAGCCGCCCCAACGATCTCCGAAAGGAAGGCCTCCGAAGCCTTGTCGCCATGCAGCACGCAGTTCTCGCCGCCTTCTTCATAGTTGACGACGAACTGCACCGCGACATGCGCGCCGGCGGGCCATTTCGGGTCCGGCGGATTGGCCCCATAACCGCGCATGTCCCGATCGTAACGCATTGCCACTCCTGCCCGATGGTTGAGATGAAGATATCGAAAGGAGTGCGCACGCATTCCCCCGAAAATTTTTGAAAGTGCTTTTTGCCGCGCTCCGCTCGACCGGGGCTTATGCATCGCCTTTAATTGGCGCACAATCGACCTGAAACGTACCGGGATGGGAGGCGGCCAGTGGCAGAAACGTCGAAAGCCGATGGCGGGCGTCTGACGACCCATGTGCTTGACACCGCGACCGGCCGGCCGGCAAAAGGACTGTCGATCGAGCTTTTCCGCATCGAAGGCCAGAGCCGCACGCGTCTCAAGACCGTGACCACCAATGACGACGGCCGCTGCGATGCGCCGCTGCTGGCCGACGCCGATTTCCTTACCGGCGAATATGAGCTGGTCTTCGCCGCTGGCGACTATCTGCGCGGCCAGGGTATCGACCTGCCCCAACCCGCCTTTCTCGATATCGTGCCGATCCGCTTCGGCATGGCGGAGCAGCGGCATTATCACGTCCCGCTTTTGATTTCGCCCTATGGCTACTCGACCTATCGGGGGAGCTGAGACATGGCTGAGACCCGCAATCAAATACGCTTTATCCTGAACGGCAGCGACGTGGCTCTGAAGGACGTCGCGCCCGATGCGACGCTGCTCGACTGGTTGCGGCTCAGCCGCTCGCTGCGCGGCACCAAGGAAGGTTGCGCCGAGGGCGACTGCGGCGCCTGCACGGTGTTGGTCGGCAAGCTCTCCGCCGAAGGTCTCGTCTACGAAAGCGTGAATGCCTGCATCCGCTTCATGGGCTCGCTCGACGGCACGCATGTCGTGACTGTGGAACACCTGCGCGGCAACGGTGAGAAACTGCATCCGGTGCAGCAGGCGATGGTCGATTTCCACGGCTCGCAATGCGGCTTCTGCACGCCGGGCTTCATCATGTCGCTCTATGGCCTCTGGATGAAGACCCCCGATCCGTCCAACGCCGCGATCGAAAAGGCGCTGCAGGGCAATCTCTGCCGCTGCACCGGCTACGAGGCCATCATGCGCGCCGCGCACGCCATTTCGAGCTACGGCAAGGCGTCGAAGGACCCGCTGGCGGTGGAGCGCAAGGACATCACCGCGCGGCTGAAGGTGTTGCGTGATGGCGCCAGGGTCGAGATCGGGTCGGGCAAGGCGCGATTGATCGTGCCGGCCAGCGTCGACGATTTCGCCGCTTTGCTCGAAAGCGAACCGGGCGCCACCATCGTCGCCGGTTCGACCGATGTCGGCCTGTGGGTCACCAAGCTCATGCGCGACATCTCGCCGGCGATCTTCATCGGCGGCCTCGACGGCTTGCGTACGACGTCGGAGAAGGATGGCGTCATCACCATCGGCGCCGGCGTCACCTACACCGAAGCCTTCGAGACGCTGTCGAAGCGCATCCCGGCACTGGGACCGCTGGTCGACCGCATCGGCGGCGAACAGGTGCGCAACATGGGCACGATCGGCGGCAACATCGCCAACGGCTCGCCGATCGGCGACACGCCGCCGCCCTTGATCGCGCTCGGCGCGCAACTGACACTCCGCAAGGGCAAGGCGCGTCGCACGATACCGCTCGAAACCTTCTTCATCGCCTATGGCAAGCAGGACCGTCAGCCCGGCGAGTTCGTCGAAGCAGTCCAAGTGCCCGTGCCGGCAAAAGGAACGAAGTTTGCCGTCTACAAGGTCACCAAGCGCCGTGACGAGGATATCACCGCGACGCTCGGGGCTTTCTACCTGACCTTGGCCAAGGATGGCACGGTGGCCGACATCCGCATCGCTTATGGCGGCATGGCGGCGACACCGAAGCGCGCCGGCGCGGTTGAAAAGGCGCTCGCCGGCAAGCCCTGGACCGAAGCGACCGTGGGGGCCGCGACGGCCGAATACACCAAGGATTTTTCGCCGCTCACCGACATGCGGGCGACCGCCGAATACCGGGCGCTGGCAGCGAAGAACCTTTTGCTACGGTTTTATATCGAGACGACCGGAACGAAGGCGCCGTTCCAGGTCTCGCGCAACGAGGCGGCCTGATGCGTCCGCAATCCAACATATCGAGGCAAAGCGCCGGGCGGTCGCGAGTAGCGTCCTTCTCCCCGTTCACGGGGAGAAGATGCCGGCAGGCAGATGAGGGGCAGCGCCATCGTCGATCGTCTCGCGCGAATTCGTCAACGTCAGCGCTGCCCCTCATCCGACCCTTCGGGCCACCTTCTCCCCGTGAACGGGGAGAAGGAAAGGAGGCTGAATGAACAAGCACGCCACACCCAGCTTCAAGGCTGAAAAGATCGTCGGCGGCGTTGCCACCGGCCAGCGGCACGATTCCGCGCACAAGCATGTCAGCGGCACCGCCGTCTATATCGACGACATGCCGGAGCCCGCCGGCACGCTGCATGTCGGCCTCGGCCTCTCCAAGGTCGCGCACGGCGCGTTGAAGAGCGTCGACCTGTCGGCCGTGCGCTCGGCGCCCGGCGTGATCGATGTGCTGACCTATGCCGATGTCCCCGGCGGGAACGATGTCTCGCCGAGCAACATGCATGACGATCCGGTGCTCGCCGAAGCCAACGTGCAGTTTTACGGGCAGCCGATCTTCGCAGTGGTTGCCGAGACACGCGAGGAAGCGCGCCGCGCCGCGCGTCTCGCAAAAATCGAGTATGACGAGCTTCCGGCCGTCATCGACATCTGGAACCTCGATCCGGTCAAGGACAGGCAGGTCACCACGCCGCTGGTCCTGAAGCGCGGCGATGCCGCCGCGGCGATCGCGGCGGCTCCCCGCCGCATCAAGAACCGCATGTGGCTCGGCGGCCAGGACCACTTCTATCTCGAGGGCCAGGTTTCGCTGGCAATCCCTGGCGAGGACGACGAGGTGATCGTCTATTGCTCGACGCAGGGCCCGAGCGAGACGCAGCATCTGGTCGCGCATGCGCTCGGCGTGCCGAGCCATGCTGTCACGGTCGAAGTGCGCCGCATGGGCGGCGGCTTCGGCGGCAAGGAAACCCAGGCCAACCAATGCGCGGCGATCGCCGCCATTGCCGCCAAGAAATTGAAGCGCGCGGTCAAGATCAGGCTCGACCGCGACGAGGACATGACCGCCACCGGCAAGCGGCACGACTTCGCCATCGATTATGAAGTCGGCTTCGACGACGACGGCAACATCCTCGGCGTCGACTTCACCTATGCGCTGCGTTGCGGCTTTTCCGCCGATCTGTCCGGTCCGGTCGGCGACCGCGCGCTGTTCCACTGCGACAACGCCTATTTCTATCCGGCGGTGCACGCCAAGTCGGCGCCGCTCTACACCAACACCGTCTCCAACACCGCCTTCCGCGGCTTTGGCGGCCCGCAAGGCATGGTCGGCGCCGAGCGCGTCATCGACGAGGTGGCCTTCGCCGTCGGCAAGGACTCGCTCGAAATCCGCAAGCTGAACTTTTACGATCCCATGGAGGCGATCGGCGAGCGCAGCATCACGCCCTACCACCAGAAGGTCGAGGACTGCATCATCCAGCGCATCGTCGCCGAACTGGAGGAAAGCGCGAACTATGCGCGGCGCCGCCGCGAGATCAGCGCCTTCAACAACAACAGCCGGTTCGTCAAGCGCGGGCTGGCGATGACGCCGGTGAAGTTCGGCATCTCCTTCACCAAGACGGAGGCCAACCAGGCCGGCGCGCTGGTGCATGTCTATGCCGACGGATCGGTCCACATGAACCATGGCGGCACCGAGATGGGCCAGGGCCTGCATCTCAAGGTGGCGCAGGTCGTGGCGGAAGAATTCCAGATCGATCTCGACCGGGTCAAGATCACCGCGACCACCACCGCCAAGGTGCCGAACACCTCGCCGACGGCCGCGTCTTCCGGCGCCGACCTCAACGGAATGGCGGCGCAGGACGCCGCCCGCCAGATCCGCAAGCGGCTGACCGACTTCGCCGCCGACAAATACCAGGTGCCGCACGACCAGGTCGTGTTCCTGCCCAACCGGGTGCGCATCGGCAATCAGGAAGTGGCCTTCAACGATCTGGTTAAGCAGGCCTATGTCAACCGCATCCAGCTCTCGGCGGCCGGTTTCTACAAGACGCCGAAGATCCATTGGGACCGCAGCAAGGGCCGCGGACATGCCTTCTACTATTACGCCTATGGCGCGGCCTGCTCGGAGGTCTCGGTCGACACGCTCACCGGCGAGTATGTCGTCGAGCGCACCGACATCCTGCACGACGCCGGCCGCTCGCTGAACCGGGCGATCGACCTCGGCCAGATCGAGGGCGGGTTCATCCAGGGCATGGGCTGGCTGACGACGGAGGAATTGTGGTGGGACGATAGCGGCCGGCTGCGGACGCATGCGCCGTCGACCTACAAGATCCCGCTCGCTTCCGACCGTCCAAAGATCTTCAACGTCAAGCTGACCGACTGGTCGTCGGCCTATGAGCCGACCATCCATCGCTCAAAGGCCGTGGGCGAGCCGCCGCTGCCGCACGGCATGTCGGTGCTGCATGCGCTGTCGGACGCGGTCGCGAGCGTGGCCGACCACAAGATCTGTCCGCGCCTCGACGCGCCGGCGACGCCGGAGCGGGTGCTGACGGCGATCGAGCGGTTGAAGCGGGAAGCCGAAAAGCCGGCCTAAAACGTGCAATTCGGCCGAAAAACACTATATTTTGGCGCTAGGGCATGATCCCGAAAAGTGGGAACCGGTTTTCGGAGAAAGATCATGCTCCAACAAAGAGTTAGATCGTGAGGGCGGTTCAACGAAACGCCATCACGATCTAGGAATGCAGACGATGAACTCGAAAGTGCAAAGCCTGAAGACGTTTTTCGGCCAAGCTGGCCGGGTCGCTCTCGTCGAGGTCGCGGCCACCAAAGGCTCGACACCGCGCGAGGCCGGCGCCTTTATGCTTGTCTCTTCGTCATCGATCTTCGGTACGATCGGGGGCGGTCAGCTCGAATATATGGCGATCGACAAGGCGCGGCAGATGCTGCGCTCCTCGCCTCGCGACAACGGGGAGGGTGAACAGGCCCGCATAGAGGTCGATGAGGTGTGCGCGACGCTCGACGTGCCGCTCGGGCCGGAAATCGGCCAATGTTGCGGCGGGCGTGTCGAGGTGCTGATCAGATTGGTCGATAGGACAATCAAAGAAAGGCTGATCGCCAACGCCGAAGCCGAAGAGGCGCATCTTCCGCATGTCTATCTCTTTGGCGGCGGCCATGTCGGCCAGGCGCTGGCCGCGTCGCTGGCGCTGCTGCCGACCCACGTCGTCGTCGTCGAAACCCGCGCCGACGCGCTGGAAGGCATGCCGGAAACGGTGGAGACCCGGCTGACGCCGATGCCCGAAGCAGTAGTGCGCGAGGCGCCGGCTGGGTCGGCCTTCGCCATCCTAACGCATGACCATGCCTTGGATTTCCTGATCGTCGCCGAAGCATTGAAGCGCGGAGATACCGCCTATGTCGGCATGATAGGCTCGAAGACAAAGAAGGCTACTTTCAAGAGCTGGTTCCTGAAGTCGGCCGAGGGCAGCGAGGCCGAATTCAATCGCCTCATCTCGCCGATCGGCGGCAATGCGGTGAAGGACAAGCGGCCGCCGGTGATCGCCGCGCTTGCCGCCGCCGAAATCATGACCGCGCTGGTGTCGCGTGCCTCGGACACGCCAAGCGCGGCCAGTGCTGAAAAGGCGATGGCCGGCTGATCCGGCCGGCCAAGCAAAAACAGTTCCCGGTTATTCCTTTTCCTGCGTGTGCGCCTCGAGGAACCACAGCAATTTATCGAGCGAGCGAGAATAGGCGGTGAAGATATCGGCGGTGTCGGCATCGCCGGCGTCGTCCGCCTCGTCGATCGCTTCGCGGGTCAGCTTGGCCGCCGCCGCATAGCGGTCGATCAGCGCCGCCAGATGATCCTTGGTCTTGTGGATGTCGGTCGGATAGGGTTTTAGCCTGGTCGTCTTCGACACGTCCTGCGAGGTGCCATGCGCGGTGCCGCCGAGCTGGACGGCGCGCTCGGCGACGATGTCGACATGGCCGTCGATCTCCTCGCGGAATTCATCGAGCATCTCATGGATGGCGATGAATTGCGGGCCTTTGACGTTCCAATGCGCTTGCTTGGTGATCAGGGCCAGGTCGATGGCGTCGGCAAGCCTGGCGTTGAGCAGGTCGATCGATTCCTTCTTGGCATCGGCTTTGAGGTCGTTCTTGGTGACGATGGCGTCCATGGTTGGCTCCTGTCGCGCTGCATCGATGGCTGGGAACTGAAGGACGGCCCGAACGACCGCCAATCGTCAAAACGGCGATGGGTCGAATTTCGTTCCGCATTGGATTGAAGCGCTGGCTCCGATCGCAGATGTGACTGGCGCTCACCGCTGCTCGCCGCTTTCTTCATTTCCCAAGACGGCCCGAAACGTGTTTGTTGCGCCCACTCACAACGAGGCCGGAACATGGATGTATTGAAGATCGCAGCATTTTCAGATGGCAACACCGGCGGTAATCCGGCCGGCGTGGTGATTGGCGAAGCCTTGCCCGATGCGGCCGACATGCAGCGCGTCGCTGCCGAAGTCGGCTTTTCGGAAACCGCCTTTGCCGCGCCCGAAGGCGATCAATGGCGCGTCCGCTACTTTTGGCCGGAGTCGGAAGTACCGTTCTGCGGCCACGCCACCATCGCGCTCGGCGCCGCGCTGGTCGGAAAGTTCGGCGACGGCACTTTCAGGCTGACCCTCAACCAGGCCGACATCACCGTCGAAGGTTTTCGCGATGGCGCCAACTTTGCCGCCGCCCTGCGGTCGCCGCCGACGCGCAGCCGGCCGGCGCCGAAGGAACTGGCCGGCGAGGCGCTCGCCTTGTTCGGCTATGAGCCGGGCGATCTCGATCGCGCCATTCCGCCGGCGGTCATCCATGGCGGCGCCGATCATCTCGTGCTGGCGCTGAAGTCGCGCGAGGCGTTGGCCGCCATGGCCTATGATCTGAGGCAAGGCCAGTCCTTCATGCGGCGCGAAGGCCTGGTCACGATCCTCCTCGCCCACGCCGAGACGCCGCGCCTCTTCCACACGCGCAATCCATTCGCTTCCGGCGGCGTCTATGAGGATCCAGCGACAGGGGCGGCGACCGCGGCCTTTGCCGGCTATCTGCGCGATCTCGGCTGGCGGCATGGCGGCTCGATCGACATCGTCCAGGGCGAGGACATGGGCATGCGTTCGCGCCTCCATGCCGATATTCCGCCGACCGCCGGCAGCTCGATCAGGGTGTCCGGAGCAGCCCGGCTGATGGATTGAGCAAACTTAGATCGGCCGCTTGAGGCCGAGATGTTCGCGCAGCGTGCGCCCTTCATAGTCCTTGCGGAACAGCCCGCGTCGCTGCAGTTCCGGCACGACCAGCGTCGCGAAGGCGTCGAGCTCGCCCGGGAACCAGGACGGCATCACGTTGAAACCGTCGGCGGCGCCGCCTTCGAAGCGGGCCTGCAACTCGTCGGCGATCTGCTCCGCCGTGCCGACGATCCGCCAATGGCCGCGCGCGCCGGCAAAATAGCGCGCGAGCTGGCGGATCGACAGGCCATCGCGACGCGCCTGCTCGATGACCAGCGCCTGCCGGCTCTTCATGCCTTCGCCTTCCGGCAGTTCGGGCAGCGGCCCATCGATCGGATAGCGGCCGAGGTCGGAAATGCTGAGATAGCTGGAGAGCAGCGCCACGCCGACATCGTCGGGGATCAATTCCTGCAGCGCGTCGTATTTGGCCTGCGCCTCGGCTTTCGTGGCGGCCACGACCGGCGCGACGCCAGGCATGATCTTCACGTCGTCCGGCTGTCGTCCATAGGCGGCGAGCCGCCCCTTGAGGTCGTCGTAAAAGGCCTTGGCTTCCTCGAAAGTCTGCGCCGCCGAGAACACGACATCGGCGGTGCGCGCGGCAAGATCCTTGCCGTCGTCGGAGGCGCCCGCCTGCACCATCACCGGCGCGCCTTGCGGCGAGGGCGGGATGTCGAGTGGATCGCGCACCGAAAAGCTCTCGCCGTCATGGCCGGCGACGCGCCGATTCCACAACCCGGTGATCACCGTGGCGAATTCCCGCGCCCGCGCATAACGGTCGGCATGCGGCCGCAAACCCGTCGCGCCGAAATTCGCGGCCTCGATCGGACTGGCCGAGGTGACGAGGTTCCAACCGGCCCGACCGCCGCTCAGATTGTCGAGCGAGGCAAAAGTCCGCGCCAGGCCGTAGGGCTCGTTGTAGCTGGTCGATGCCGTGGACACGAGGCCGATGCGATCGGTCTGCGCAGCCAGCGCCGAAAGCAGGCTGATCGGCTCGAAGCCGATCGAGCGCGAGGTCTGGCTGGCGATGTTGATATTGGCCTCGCGCAGGCCGGCGGCGTCCTCGCAGAACACCATGTCGAACTTCGCCGCTTCGGCCGTCTGCGCCAGCTTTATGTAATGGTCGATGTCGATGCCGGCTCTCACATGCGCGTCCGGATGACGCCAGGCGGCGATGTGATGGCCGGTCGCCCACAAAAACAGGCCGAGCTTCATCTGACGCGCGCTCATGGCTTGCTATCCTCACTCAACCCAAGGCGATCGCGCAGCGTTTTGCCCTGTGCCTTGGCAAATCCGTGTCGCTTGAGTTCCGGCAGCAATCGCTCGACAAAAGCCTCCACGGCGGCAGCCCGCGGCTGCACAGTCAGAACGATGCCGTCGCAGCCGGATGAGAGGCATAGGTCCTCCAGACTACGGCCATCGTGTTCGGGCCCCCCATCGGCCACCGCCAGCACCTTGATCGCCACCGGGTCGCGCCCTGCTTCGTGCGCCCTGCGTTTGATCTCATCGCGGGTCGCTCTCGCGCCCGACGGTTCAAGCTTGTCCAGCAGCACGACATCGGCGCGGCGGCTGGCGAAATCGAGCTCCGTCCCTGCCAAGCCGGACATCACCAGCACTGGCACGTCTTGCGGCGAACGGGCGACATTGAGCGGCCCGCGCACCGAGAAGAATTCACCGGTGAAGTTCGCCGGGTGCATCTTGTCTGGATCGTGGAAGCGGCCTGATGCCTTGTCGAACAAGAAGGCGTCATGTTCCCAGCCGATCCACAAGAGCCGCACAATGTTGATGAACTCCCAGGCGCGGCGGCGAAAATCATCGTCGGAGAAACCTTCCGGCCGGCTGAAATTCGCAGCTTCGCGCGGGTTCTGCGCCGTCGTGGCGTTCCAGCCGACGCGGCCATGGCTGATGATGTCGAGCGAGGCAAAGCGGCGCGCCAGGTTGTAGGGCTGATGCGCGAGCGTCGAGGCGCTGGCGACGAGCCCGATCTTGTCGGTCACCGTCGCCAGGGCGGCCAGCAGCGTGGTCGCTTCGAACGGGCTGCTCGATGGCTTATCGGCGGAGTCGGAAATGATGACCATGTCCACGCCCGCCGCCTCCGCGTTCCGCACCAAGGCGGTGATCTGGCCGAAGTCGAGGACGTCTTGTCCGTCGGCGGCGGCGATGTTGAGCGAAATGGCGAGATGCATGGTGCGGTCCTTCGGTCGCCTTGAAAATCGGCAGCCGTTTTGGCTACCAACCTAGGCTCGCTTTCGCGCAAGGCAACGGGAGCAAGTGGGCCACCGGATTGTCACTTGCCAGCCAGCCTTCGCGTGTGTCGAGATGGAGGTCTTGACGGCCCGAAGGCGATTAGCCTGAACGCCCGTCACGTCGTCATTCTATGGCGGAGCAGACGCGGCGCAGACCATAGAATCTATTCCGTGACTTCGAAGCGTTGCGACGGTGCAGAATTCTGCTCCGCAGTACTCTACGATCAAAGTCACGGAATGGATTCTCGGGTCAGTGCTCCGCTTCGCATCGCTCCGCCCGTGGATGACGACGTCACGGACGCTTAGGCCAATCGCGATACAACGCTACCAGCCCTTACTTTCCGGCCAAGAGGTCCTTGATCAGCCGCTGGCAGCGCTCGGCCATGAAGTCGAGCAGCAGCCGCACCTTCGGGTCCTGCAGCTTCTTGTGCGGATAGACGGCGGCGAACTGCACCGGCGTCGGCGGCGCCTGGGGCAGGATCACCTTCAAGCGCCGGTCGCGGATGAACGGCTCGACCTCGAAACGCGGCTTGTTGATGATGCCACGTCCCGACAAGGCCCAGCCGGTCAGCACGTCGCCGTCGTCGGTGTCGTAGGGACCGTGCACCTCGAATTTTTGCGGTCCGCTCGGCGTCTGCAGCGTCCAGACATATTCGCGCGCGCCGGCGTAACGCAGCATCAGGCAGTCGTGCTTCTTGCCGATCAGTTCCTGCGCCTCGGCCGGCTCGCCACGGGCTTCCAGATATTTCGGCGCCGCCACCAGCACGCGCTCGCATTCCATGATGCCGCGCATCCTGAGGCTCGAATCCTCGATGATGCCGAGCCGGAAGGCGACGTCTATGCCTTCCTTCATGATATCGACATTGTGGTCGGAGAGCCTGAGCCGCACCTCGATATCGGGGTATTTGTCGTGGAAATCCGGAATGCCGGAAGCGATCAGCCGCCGGCCGAGGCCGAGCGGCGCCGTCACCCTGATGGTGCCGCGCGGCTGGCCGGAAAGTGCCGCGACCGCGGCTTCCGCTTCGGTGATCGCGTCCAGCACCTGCTTGGCGCCGGTATAGAACACCGTGCCGTGCTCGGTCGGCATCAACTGCCTTGTCGTGCGGTTGAACAGCCTGACTCCGAGATGCTTCTCCAGTTCCTTGATGCGATTGGAGGCGACCGCCGGCGAAATGCGCATGTCGCGCCCCGCCGCCGACAGATTGCCGAGCTCGACGACACGGACGAAGACGGCGATGTTGTCGAGATAGGCCATGCGGCGGCTTCCGTGGCTCTGAAAAGGCTGAACGAAGCAAGCCTAGTATTTTTTATTTTTTTTTGAAAGTCATCGCGCACCTCGCCTCTTTTCGTTTGCGCGCCAGCCCGTAAAGTCCCTCTCATCGGCAAGGACGAGTTCCCAGGGGCCACTCGATGACGGATTTCGCGATTTTCTGGGACTGGCTGAGTTTTGCGGTCCGCTGGCTGCATGTCATCACTGGCATCGCGTGGATCGGCTCGTCCTTCTATTTCGTTGCCCTCGACCTTGGGCTGCGCCAGCGTCCCGGCCTGCCTGCCGGTGCCTTCGGCGAGGAATGGCAGGTGCATGGCGGCGGCTTCTACCACATCCAGAAATATCTGGTGGCCCCGGCCGAGATGCCGGAGCACCTCACCTGGTTCAAATGGGAATCCTACGCCACCTGGCTGTCGGGCTTCGCCATGCTCTGCGTGGTCTACTATGCCGGTGCCGATCTCTTCCTGATCGACCCCAACGTGCTCAACATCTCGGTGCCGGTCGGCATCCTTCTGTCGCTGGCCACCATCGGCGTCGGCTGGATCGTCTACGACCTGCTCTGCCGCTCACCGTTGGGTAAAAGCGATACCGGGCTGATGCTGGTGCTCTACTGCGTGCTGGTGTTCATCGCCTGGGGGCTTACACACCTCTTCACTGGCCGCGCCGCCTTCCTGCATCTCGGCGCCATCACCGCCACGATCATGTCGGCCAATGTCTTCATGGTCATCATCCCCAACCAGAAGATCGTCGTCGCCGACCTGATCGCCGGCCGCAAGCCCGACCCGAAATACGGCAAGATCGCCAAGCAGCGCTCGCTGCACAACAATTACCTGACCTTGCCGGTCCTGTTCCTGATGCTGTCGAACCACTATCCGCTGGCTTTTGGCACCCAGTTCAACTGGGTCATCGCCTCGCTGGTCTTCATCATCGGCGTGCTGATCCGGCACTATTTCAACACGGTGCATGCGCGAAAGGGCAGCCCGACCTGGACCTGGCTGGGCGCCGCCGTGCTGTTCATGATCATCATCTGGCTGTCGACCGTGCCGAAAGTGCTGACCGGCGAGCCGAAGGCTTCCGCCGCGTCGGCCGCCGCCCAGGTCTACATCGCTTCGGCCCACTTCCCGGCCGTGCGCGACACCGTGCTCGGGCGCTGCTCCATGTGCCATACGGAAGAGCCGGTCTATGAAGGCATCTACCATGCGCCGAAGGGCGTGCTGCTCGACACCGACGAGCGCATCGCCGAGCATGCGCGCGAGATCTATATCCAGGCTGGCCGGGCGCATGCCATGCCGCCCGCCAACGTCAGCCACATAACCGACCAGGAACGGGCCCTTCTGGTCGCCTGGTTCGAAGGCGCCGGAAAGTGAGCATGACATCGAAACTTCTGCGCGGCCGCACGCTGTCTTTCCTGCGCTGGCCCGAAGCGATAGACGACCATTCCGCCTGGCGCTACGAGGAGGACGGCGGGTTGCTGATCGACAACGGCAAGATTGTTGCCGCCGGCTCCTATGCGGAGGTCTTGAAGAAGGCGGGCGCCGGCGTCGAGACGATCGACCATCGTCCGCATCTCATCCTGCCGGGCTTCCTCGACGTCCATGTGCATGTGCCGCAGATGCAGATCATCGCCTCTTACGGCGCCGAGCTGCTCGACTGGCTGAACAAATACACGTTTCCGGAAGAATCGAAATTCCAGAACGCGCAGCACGGGCGCCGCATCGCCAGGCTGTTCCTCGACGAGATGTTGCGGCATGGCACGACGACGGTCGCTGCCTATTGCTCGGTGCACAAATCTTCCGCCGAAGCCTTCTTCGCCGAGTCGCATGAACGCAACATGCTCAACATCGCCGGCAAGGTGATGATGGACCGCAACGCGCCGGACGGCGTGCTCGACACGCCTCGGACCGGCTATGACGATACCAAGGCGCTGATCGCCGAATGGCACGGCAAGGGCCGCCAGCTCTATGCCATCACGCCCCGCTTCGCCATCACCTCCTCGCCCGAGCAGATGGAGATGGCCGGCGCGCTGTGCCGCGAATATCCCGATCTCCACATGCAGACGCATCTGTCGGAAAACCACGCCGAGATCGCCTTCACCCAGGAGCTCTATCCCTGGTCGCGCGACTACACCGACGTCTATGAGCATTACGGCCTGCTCGGTAAGAAGAGCCTGTTCGGCCACTGCATCCATCTTTCCGAGCGTGAGGCCGATGCGCTGTCGCGATCGGGCTCGATCGCCGTGTTCTGCCCGACCTCCAATCTCTTCCTCGGTTCCGGCCTGTTCGACTATCAGCGTTATCGTCGGCGCGAGGCACCGCTCAGGATCGCGGCCGCCACCGATGTCGGCGGCGGCACCAACTATTCGATGCTGCGCACCATGGATGAAGGCTACAAGGTCATCGCGCTGAACGGTGAGAAGCTCAACCCTTTCCAGTCCTTCTGGCAGCTGACGCGCGGCAATGCCGAGGCGCTGTCGGTGGCCGACAAGGTCGGCACGCTGGACGAAGGCACCGATGCCGATCTCGTCGTGCTCGACGCTCACGCCACGCCGGGCATGCGGCTCAGGATGGAGACGGTGGAAACGCTGGCGGAAGAACTCTTCCTGCTGCAGACGCTGGGCGACGACCGCGCCGTGCGCGAGGTCTATGTGGCGGGGCGGCCGGCGAAGAGCGCCATTGCGGCGTGAGCTTTGATGCGCTCTCGGCTTGACCCGGCGTCAGTCATCGGCCAAAGCGTGCCTCGACGCTGACAGGGGAACGCCATGGCCACCGCCGACGACATCGCTCTGATCAAGAAACAGGAAGCCACGCTGGTCTTCCCGGCCTTCGACGAGGCCGTCGCTTTCAAGATCGGCTCTGCCATCAGGGATCGGGCGCTAAAGGAAAACCTGCCTGTTATCGTCGACATCAGGACCTTCGACCGGCCGCTCTTCTACGCCGCGATGCCCGGCTCGAATGCTTCCAATCCCGACTGGGCGCGGCGCAAGATCAACGTCGTGAAGCGCTATCTGAGAAGCACCTATCGCCTGGTGCTGGAGCAGCAGCGACCGGACCGCACCTTCAAAATCGGTGAAGGCTTGGATATCGCGGACTATGTGTTGGCCGGCGGCGGCTTCCCGGTCACGGTGAAAGGCGCCGGCGTCATCGGTGTCATCGCGGTCTCGGGCCTGCCGGAACGCGAGGATCATGGCGTCGTGGTCGACGCGCTTTGCGCTCATCTTGGCATCGATGCGAGCGGGCTCGCGCTGCCGCCGGAAGAAAAATGACCGACCCGAAAAGCTTCCTGACGTCGATCTTCAACGCCGCCGTCGCCGCCGCCGACCCGGAAAGGACGATCCGCAGTCATTTGCCGGCGAAGCCGAGGGGCCGCACCATCGTCATCGGCGCGGGAAAAGGCTCGGCGCAGATGGCGGCAGCCTTCGAGAAGGTCTGGGACAGTCCCATCGACGGCCTTGTCGTCACCCGCTACGGTTACGGTGCCAGATGCGAGCGTATCGAAATCATCGAGGCGGCGCATCCGGTGCCGGATGCCGCCGGCCTGGAAGCCTCGCGCCGGCTGCTTGAGAAGGTACAGGGCTTAACCGCTGATGATCTGGTGGTGGCGCTGATCTCCGGCGGCGGCTCGGCCCTGCTGCCGTCGCCCGCTGCCGGATTGACGCTTGCCGACGAGATCGCCGTCAACGAGGCGCTGCTTGCCTCCGGCGCGCCGATCGCGGCGATGAACACCATCCGCAAGCATGTCTCGACCATCAAGGGCGGACGCCTGGCCGCGGCCGCTCATCCGGCGCGCGTGGTGTCGCTGGTCGTCTCCGACATCCCGGGCGACAACCCGGCGCTGGTTGCTTCGGGACCGACCATTCCCGATACAGGCAGCCGCGAGGATGCGCTGGCGTCGATCGCCACCTATGGCATGAAGCTGCCGGCTTCGGTGATGGCGCACATTCAGTCGCCGGCCGCTGACGCGCCGCGTCCCGACGATCCGCGCTTCGCCGGCAACGAGGTGCACCTGACCGGCTCTGCCGGCGTGTCGCTGGAAGCGGCTGCCGCCGAAGCGAAGCGGCAAGGCATCGAGGCCGTCATCCTCTCGGATTCGATCGAAGGCGAGGCGCGTGAGGTCGGCGGCGTGCATGCCGCGATCGCGCGCGAGGTGGCGACCCGCAACCGCCCCTTCGCCAAGCCGGTGCTGATCCTGTCCGGCGGCGAGACCACTGTGACCTTGCGCGCCAAGGGCAAGGGTGGCCGCAACTCGGAATTCCTGCTTGCCTTCGCTATCGGCATCGACGGCGTGAACGGCATACATGCGTTGGCCGCCGACACCGACGGCATCGACGGCTCCGAGAACAATGCCGGCGCCTTCGCGGACGGCTCGACAGTGGCGCGCATGCGCGCGGCAGGTGTCGACGCCAAGGCAATGCTTGCCGGCAACAACGCCTGGACGGCGTTCAACGCGGTTGGGGATCTGTTTGTCCCGGGTCCGACCGGGACGAACGTGAATGATCTGAGGGCGATTCTTATCCGCTAGCGGCAAAGCTTCAAAGGTCGTCATTCCAGGGCGAAGCAGGAGCGAAGCTCCGTCGCGAAGACCCTGGAATCCATTCCGTGACCTGAGCCGTAGGATGCAGCGGAGCAGAACTCTGCACCGTTGCGGCGTTCATGCGTCACGGAATGGATCCTCGGGTCTGCGCGCGTCGCTACGCTCCTTGCTCCGCCCGTGGATGACGAAGCGACGAGCGTTTCGGCCAATCTCCTAAGTCGCAGGATACGTGCGTCTACGCGAGGCTCGTTCGGGCGCCTAAATTGATCACGCTCTCATCAGCCCTTTCACCTTCCGCATATCCTGCAGAAAGCGGTCCCTCTCGGCCTCCTTGTCCTCCCGATCGCGGATGCGCAGGATGAAGGAGGGGTGGATGGTCACAAACACGCGCAAGCCATCCTCGCGCTCGATCACATCGCCGCGCATCTTGGTGATCGGCACGGCCTTGCCGAGCAGCGACTGCGCCGCCGTCGCGCCGAGCGCCACCACGAGGCTCGGCTTGACGAGGTCGAGCTCCTTGTCCAGCCACCAGCGGCAGGCCTGGATTTCGCCGGCATTGGGCTTCGAATGGATGCGCCTCTTGCCGCGCGGTTCGAATTTGAAGTGCTTCACCGCATTGGTCACATAGACCTTGCGGCGATCGATTTCGGCGTCGTCCAGGGTGCTGTCGAATATTCTGCCGGCCGGGCCGACAAATGGCTTGCCGGCCAGATCCTCCTGATCGCCGGGCTGTTCGCCGACGAAGACCACGTCCGCGCTTTCCGGTCCTTCGCCGAACACGGTCTGCGTTGCGTCATGCCAAAGCGGGCAGCGGCGGCAGCCTTTCGCCTCTTCGCGCAACTCCGGAATGTCTTCGGCTTCAGGCGCCACCACATCGGCCGGCTCGGGCGTCGGCCAATGCTTGACCTTCACCTTGGCATGGTGCGGTGCTGGAGTGGTTGGCATCCGGGCGATCATCTCTGACGCGGCTCTGTCTGCTCCTGCTATCAAATCTGGAATGAGCGAGGCCACGGGAAGGTTCCGCCAATATTTCTTCGGCATCTCCTGCCGTCGCCAAAGCGCGATCGCCGCGCCTGTCAGGCCCTGTGCTCACACCTCGTGCAGATAGAGATGATAATCCAGCTCGCTGACGGTGCGGGCGACACGCAGATATTCCGCCTGCTTGATCGCCACGAAGGTGCGATGCAGGTCGGCGCCGAGCGCTGATTTCAGGAAATCGGAGCCCCTGGCCGCCTCGATCGCGGCGCGCCAGTCGGCCGGCATGGTCGACTTCTCCGGGGCCTGCTCGTAGCCATTCCCGGTCGTCTCGGGGCCGGGGTCCAGACCCTCACCCAGGCCTTTGACGATGCCGGCCAGCACCGTTGCGGCGATCAGGTAGGGATTGGCGTCGACGCCCGACGGCCGGTGCTCGATGCGGCGGTTCTTGGCGTCGCCCGCCGGCACGCGCAGCGCCACCGAGCGGTTGTTGACGCCCCATGTCGGCGCCACCGGCGCGTAGGATTGAGCGACGAAGCGCCGCCATGAATTGGCATGCGGGGCAAACACCAGCATCGATTCCGCCATGGTGTGGATGAGGCCGCCAAGCGCATTGAGCAGTGTTGGCGACCACTTTTCACCGGCGGCCTCAGTGAAGACGTTCCGGCCCGCATCGTCCTGCAGCGAGACATGGAAATGCATGCCCGAGCCGGCATAGGCCTCGATCGGCTTGGCCATGAAGCAGGCGGTGACGCCGTGCCGGCGCGCCTGTGCCCTGACCAGCCGCTTCAGCATGACGAGGTCGTCGGCTGCCCGCATCACGTTCTTGCGGTAGTTGAGCGTCAGCTCGTACTGGCCGGGCGCGTATTCGGAAATGACGGTTTCGGCCGGAATGCCTTGCGCTTTGGCGGCCGCGTAGATGTCGGAAAACAGCGGCTCCATGCCGTGCAGATGGTCGACCGAATAGACCTCGGTCTTGGCCGAACGGCGGCCGTCGAGCACCGCGCGGGCGGCTTGCACCTTGCCGTCCGCGTCGCGTTCGTTGGCAAGGAGAAAAAATTCGAGTTCGAAGGCGCCGGCCGGGTGCAGGCCGCGTGCCGCCAGCAGTTCCACCTGCCTTGCCAGCACCAGCCGTGGGTCTGAGGTCATCGGCTCGCCGTCGAGGTGGTGCATCGACATCAGCACCTGGCCGCGCGGCGGGTTGGTGCCGAAGAGCGGCGCCAACGTGCCTGGGATCGGCCATGCGCGCAGGTCGCCGTCGCCGGTGTCCCAGACCAGCCCGGTTTCGTGCACGTCCTCGCCGGTGATGTCGAGGCCGAGGATCGAGATCGGAAGATGCCGGCCGCTCTCGAAAATGCCCATCAGCTCGTGCCGGCGCACGATCTTGCCGCGACCGATGCCGTTGGCGTCGGTAAGCACGATGTCGAAAGCCTCGATCTCGGGATGCGCGTCGAGAAAGGCTTTCGCCTCGGCGGGCGTCGAGCCGGAGGGCGAAGTTGTTACGGCGTTCGGATTGTCCATCGCCGCTTTTCTCACGCCGTAAGCCTTGCCGCAACCGCGGCGAAGGCGGCGATCAGCCGGCTCACTTGCACTGAAGTCGTTGCCGGCGAGATAAGCATCATGTTGTGGAACGGCGCGATCAGCACGCCGCGGTTGACCAGCGCCACATGGATGGCGGCTTCCAGCTCCGGCGCATGCGCCTTTTCCGCCTCGTCACCGTTCCCGAGCGGCCCGGGCGCGCAGATGAACTCGACGCGGGCGCCGACACGCGCCACATGCCAGGGCAGCTTGTTGCGCGCGATGACGGAGGTCAGTCCAGCGTCGAGGCGGCGCGCCAGCCGGTCCATATGCGCATAGGCCTCCTCGGTCATCACCTCTTCCAGCGTCGCCCGCATCGCCGCGAATTGCAGCGGGTTCGCCGACAGCGTCGTGCCCATGCCGGAATAGCCGGGCTCCTTCACCCGGTTGTAGGCACCGTAGCGCGTGGCGACCTCCTCGCTCATGCCCCAGATGCTCGCCGGCACGCCGCCCGCCACCGGCTTGCCGAGCACGAACAGGTCCGGCTCCAGCCCGTGCTTGCGCGTATAGCCGCCGGGGCCGGTCGAAATCGTGTGCGTCTCGTCGATCAGAAGCAGAGTGCCGGCATCACGGGTCAAACGTCGCAGCGCGTCGTGAAAGCCGGGTTCCGGCAGCACCATGCAGGAATTGGTCAGCACCGGCTCGGCGATGACGCAGGCGACGTCGCGGTCAGCCAGTGCTGCTTCCAATGCGGCAACATCGTTGAATTCGACAACCTTCGTTGCCCGTGTCAGGTCGCGGAATTCGCCGGCCAGGCCCGGCCGGTTCACAGGCTTGCCGTCGATCAGCCGCACCATCGTCTCGTCGACCGAGCCGTGATAGCAGCCGTTGAAGACCAGGATCTTCTCCCGCCCGGTCACGGCACGGGCGACGCGCAGCGCGAAGCGATTGGCGTCGGTGGCGGTCGTGGCGATCTGCCAGTAGGGCAGGCCGAAGCGCTGCTGCAGCAGCGCGCCAATCGCCAGCGCATCCTCGCTCGGCAGCATATAGGTCAGCCCGCGCCCGGACTGCCTGCGGATGGCGCGGGCGACCGCCGGCGGCGAATGGCCGAGCATCGAACCGGTGTCGCCGAGGCAGAAATCGTCGAGCTTGTTGCCGTCGATGTCGGTGATGGTGGCGCCTTTCGCGCCCTCGACCAGGATCGGGAACGGCGTCGGCCAGTCGGTCATCCAGTGCATCGGCACGCCGCCGAGAAATCCGGCGATGCCGTTGCCCAGCTTCGCCTCGGATTTCGGCCGTGCCTTACGGAAGGCGGCCGCCTCTGTCTCGCGCAATTCGGCGATGCGGGCGACGTCGATGCCGCCGATGGAAGTTTGGTCGATTGAATGCATGAAGCCCCCTCAGTAGGCAGTAGGCAGTAGGCAGTAGGCAGTAGGCAGTAGGCAGTAGGCAGTAGGCAGTAGGC